>NZ_JBGLRL010000004.1:0-290229 GCF_041402505.1 Aeromonas sp. S2(2024) | reverse complement strand
GCCAATGCGGTCTTGTTGATGGATAAATTTATCTACTACCTGAAGCAACACCGCTTATATACCCGCCCACTTGGAATTATTTGAGTCTCTAAAAATGAGGGGATCTCTGAGGTATCTACCCTCGCATCAACACTGGGCCCAAACTCTGTACTGGCATGCCTAACCTTGCTTGGCGGTGTAGCATTACTCATACCAGCCATAGAACCATGATCCATACCAGCCATGGAGCTATGATCCATCGTTGGCATTGCCCCCGATGCCATGCCAGGCATTGAGCCATGATCCATACCTGCCATAGAGCTATGATCCATCGCTGGCATTGCCCCCGATGCCATGCCAGGCATTGAGCCATGATCCATACCTGCCATAGAGCTATGATCCATCGCTGGCATTGCACCTGATGCCATACCAGGCATTGAGCCATGATCCATACCTGCCATGGAGCCGTGATCCATTCCGTCCATGGAGCCCATCATATCTTCCATTGAAAGAGGCTCAGGTTTGTCTACAGTAGGAATCGGAGCTGAAAGGCCAATCGCCGTCGACAACGTACCTCGGGCAAAACCAGTACGATCCATCGACTGTGCGAAAATCGTATGGGCGTTATCGATGGGTTGAACAATGACATCGTAAGTTTCACCAGGGCCGAAACGAAACTCATCTACGTCTATAGGTTCAATATCAACACCATCGGTTTGTACAACCGTCATTTTTATGCCTGGAATTCTGACATCGTAAAAAGACCCTCCAGCACCATTTATAAATCTAAGTCTGATCTTCTCACCTTTATTGAAGACACCAGTCCAATTTCCATTAGGGGTTGTTCCGTTCATTAAATAGGTTAAAGTTGCAGAGGATAAGTCAGCCAAATCTGTAGAATTCATTCTCATTTCATTCCACATCTGGCGTTTGGTGAAGGCAACCTTTAATCCACTGTTGCTGACATCGTTAATGAAGTCGATAGCTGTAGGCTGATTAAAATTATAGTAATCACTTTGCGATTTCAATTTTGATAAAATTCGCATCGGGTGCTCATCTGTCCAGTCTGACAAGAGAACAACATAATCTCTATCGGCTGATATAATCTCGCCTTCTTTTGGCTCTATAATTAAAGCGCCATACATTCCCGTCTGTTCTTGAGAACCAGAGTGAGAGTGATACCAATATGTACCGGACTGTTCCAACGTGAATTTATATGTGAATGTCTCTCCTGGTTTAATACCATTGAAACTAATACCAGGTACGCCATCCATTTCAAATGGGAGTATTATACCATGCCAATGAATAGAGGTAGGCTCACTGAGCTTATTGGTAACACGAAGAGTAACCTCATCGCCTTCCTTTAAGCGTAATGTCGGTGCAGGTATGGAGCGATTGACAACCGTGGCAATTCTTGTACTTCCAGTAAAGTTGACAACAACTTCTTCAACTACCAGATCGATTACTGTTCCACTTAAAACTGAGCTGTAAACCTTTTGCGGCAGTTCTTCTTTAGCGTTAATTGACATAGGAATCGATGCCACAACTCCGCCAGCAGCAATCCCTTTAACAAACTTTCTTCTTGAGATAGAAGGATTAAATCCATTTTTACTATGAACATCATTCATAAGCGCCTCCATTTCATCACAGCTGTGATGTGTGATGATGCTCATTATAGAAATCAATGTACAATTACAATACTGTCATTTTTCTCAATGCGTAGAAAAAAATGCGCCAAACTTACGTTAAGCGCATGATTTTATTTGCTTTATCTGTTTCGCCCACTACCCATTCCATGCTGAAGTGCAATCACATGGACATCACCGTTGTAGCTGACTTTGACTGTGTTGATACTTTTGCCCATGGGGAGTTGCAGTTGCTTTGTCTTCCCAGGAGTAGCCATTACAGTACCCAGTTTAGTGTCATCCAGGGTAGATACACTCACAGTGTCGGTACTAAGTGCGTTGGCACTCCAATCCATATATATAATGTTGTGCCCAGCACGAACGTTATAAGGCACCGGAGCCTGAGCAAAAGCGGAGAAGCTTCCGACGACCAGCGTACATGCCATTAATGCACCAATTTTAATATTCATAAACCACCTCATTTAATTATGACTCAAGTTACGTGACTAACTATAAACTCTGAGTCATTACATGAAGCTGTCACAAAAATTACAAATTAGTAATAAACCTATTGAAGAGCGCTTGGGGAAAGCTGGATGACTGGATCAGGACATACCCTATTTTTGGCCTGCTCAGATAGAGATTCGGTTCATGCAGCACTCTTCGCGGAGAAATATGATGATCTCTTCCAGCACTTCGTATTGAGAGACGCACAGTAGGGTACGACTTTCCCGATTCTGCTTGACCAGGCCAACCGAGACCAGCGCGGCAATGTGGTGGCTTAGGGTCGATGCGGGAATGGCGAGCTGCTTTTGCAAGTCTCCAACAGGCAGGCCCTGCTCTCCCGCTTTGACCAGATGCTTGAAAATGAACAAACGAGTCGGATGACCCAGCTCTTTCAATGCCTTAGCCACTTCTTCCAATTGCATAGCGCACTCCTCTCGATGACGAATATTTCGATAATACCAGAAATATCTGACCACCCAAAAGTTTCGATTATTTTAGAAATATGGTAAATAAAGGAGGATATGAAGATGAAAGATTGGTTAACCATGCTGACAGATGCAACTCAGATGTTTTTGTTCTTGGCCTTAGAGCTTTCTGTGCTGTTTCTGGTGATTAGTGCAGGGGTCAGCTTGATCCGCCAGAAGATACCCGACTCCAAGATCCAAGCCATGCTGGGGGCACGAAAAGGCAGAGGCTATTTGATTTCTGCGGTACTGGGGGCATTGACTCCTTTTTGCAGTTGCTCAACCATCCCCATGCTGCGTGGGCTCTTGTCTGCCAAAGCCGGTTTTGGGCCAACCCTGACCTTCCTGTTTGTCTCGCCGCTGCTCAACCCGATCATCGTAGGTTTGATGTGGGCCACCTTCGGCTGGAAAGTGACGATGTTGTATGCCTTGATTGCAGCGGGAGTTTCCGTACTGGCGAGTATGTTGTTGGACATGCTGGGGTTTGAGCGTCATATCATTGACTCCAAAGAGGCCAGCTGTGGCACAGGTTGTGGCGCCACAGCAAGTGAACCTGCCAGTGTTAATGCAACCACTTGCTGCTCAAGCAACGCTATCAAGTCAGTCAAACCGCTAAAGGCTCAAGTATCCTGCTGTACCTCACTGCCTGAGGCTGCGTCAACCATCTCTTGTTGCGCAGATGGCACTGCGGCACGGACTCAGGATCCAGTCATTCCTACGGCCTTCGCCAAAGCGCGTATCGATGCCTGGCAACAATTCAAAGAGGTGCTGCCTTACTTGTTGCTGGGGGTATTGATAGGGTCATTTATCTACGGTTTCATTCCTGCCGAGTGGATAGCGGCCCACGCAGGGGCTGACAACCCGCTGGCGATCCCCTTCAGTGCAATTGTGGGTATTCCGCTCTATATCCGGGCAGAAGCCGTTATCCCTCTGGCATCTGTATTGCTGGGAAAAGGGATGAGCATGCTACCGTTATCAGCCCGTGCTGGCTGATGAAAACCAGGAGATTGCCGACTGGCTGCTGCGCCTCACCGCCAACCAGCGCAACTGGGGTTTCGGACTGTGCTTCCTGTACCTGCGTAACGTCAAAGGCTTTGGCTGGAACCACAAGCGGGTCTACCGGATCTATCGGGCGCTAGAGCTCAATCTGCGGATAAAACCCAAGAAGCGGCTAGTGCGGGCCAAGCCGGAGCCGTTGGCAGTCCCTGACCAACCGAATCACTGCTGGTCGATGGACTTTATGCATGACCAGCTCAGCGATGGTCGTTCGGTGCGGTTGTTTAATGTGATCGATGACTTCAATCGCGAAGCACTGTGCATCGAGGTGGATTTTTCCTTGCCTGCCTCGCGAGTCAAACGGGTGCTGGAGCAGGTCATCGAGTGGCGGGGCAAACCAGCCGCAATCCGCTGTGATAATGGTCCGGAATACATCAGCGAAGAGCTCAAGCAATGGGCGCAGCAGAAGAGGATTGCGCTGAGGTATATCCAGCCAGGCAACCCGCAGCAGAATGCCTACATAGAGCGATTTAACCGCACTGTGCGTTACGACTGGTTGGGCCATTACCTGTTTGAGTCACTGAATGAGTTACAGGAATTTGCCACGAACTGGCTGTGGGTTTATAACCATGAGCGGCCCAATATGGCGCTGGGCGGCTACACGCCGAAACAGCGCTTGGCACAGGCCGCATGACCTCTACTTTTGAGTGCTCCAAAAAATGGGGGGATTACCATATGACCACTCCCCAGGCGAGCTAATTGGGCCCTAGGGAAAGTGCGAACAAGTATCCCACGAACAAAAAATGAAAATTTTAGTCATTTAATATCAATGGGTTACCAGTAAATGCTCTCGTGCCATATGACTTATTCGCATCTTCCCTAGCTCCTACGACCAAGCATCACGTTTTGGTTTTGTTCGTAAAAAACAACACCATCAAGTTATGGTTGATCAACTTTGGCACACATCCGGAGGCTATCTTACTTATATTGGTGAGTGGCACACCCATCCTGAATCGAATCCTTTGCCCTCTGCCACTGACGTATCTAGTTGGCGTAAAGGCTTACCTAAAAACAGTGCATCCATAGTAGCGATCATTGGTCAAAAGACTGACTGGTGGGGCTACTGTGAGAATGGTCACTGTGAAGCATTGAAGAAAATATATTAATTTGAAAGATGCAGCGATACCGGAAATTTAATGTCATAAATATTAAGATGCATCAGGGGATGGGTAACTTTAGCCATTCCCCATATTTACCTTGCCATGCACAGCTCAAAAGATGTTGGAAGCAGCTATAGGGTAGATTCATATGCCATATGGTTAGCATCATGGTGTAAATATATGGTATTGCTTGTCTTATCAGGATAACTTAGTAAGTTGACATATCAACCATTGGTAATGGTCAAAATCTTTTCAACCAACTGACACAATAATTACTGGATTTTTGGAACCCAACATTCAAATTTTTCAATCGCTGCACACATTTCATCAGTTATAGATTGTTCCTTTAAAGCTTTTATCCTTTTATTGAGATATAAATCATCAGAAATGCTTAGATCAGTGCCATTAACTAAGTCTAACATTTTAATCATCGTGCCATCTTTATCTATACACTCAAAATTATTGACAAATTTGTTGTAAGCTAGGAATGCTTCCTCGTTCTCCTGCTGATGATGCATGTCAAAACCGAAATCAGCGATATACTTATTGTCAATGACAATACCGTCAGTACTCATCCCACCAAATAACTCAACCTGAATGTAGAAACAGCTAGTAACAGAATGTACTTTTACGGATTTAACAGTTTTATATATTGTATCTCTGACCTCATTTCTTATATCTGTCTGATTGTAGTCAATGAAGCTTGGAGGTATAAGCATATATATATCTGGATTGATAGAGATCTCTTCATGACTTCTTTCAATGATCAACTCTTCATTTAACTTTTTGCGCTCCCTAGATAGGCTATTTAATCGTTCAGTAAACAAAATATGTATATCACCCTCTGTGGCAGCCTCAATAGATTGAAACGTACTCTTTATTTTTGAACTTATCGCATCTATTTTATTCTTTAGTAAAGCAACCTTATTCTCATTTTCATTTTTTTTGGGCTGAAGGATGACACTGCCAATCAGCAACATGAGTGCGTACTCAAAATATCGGTTATCAAATGTTGCAGCTGTGCAGCTTTTCACCGATGTGTCTGATCTGCCGCTACATTTATAACGAAGCTTTTCATCCTTTTTTCCCGCCTTACTGCGGTAGACCTGTAGTGAACTGCCACAATCCCCGCAAGTGGCGATACGCATTCCCGTAATGATGCCCGCAGCGCTTTTCAGCTTACTAGTAAATTGCTTTTTTTCACTACGCACATGCCTAGCTTGTGCGAATTCAGCCTCGGTGCAAGCCTGGGGGTAATAGTTTTCCAATAGATGCTCACGACCATCAATATGAATTATTTTTTCACCTAAGACTGCCCGATCACTGATAACCTTTTTAATAAGGTTTATCCCCCACCCTTCCTTATTAGAATTTTGAGCTATTGTAGGGGGAGTATAGTTTTCATCTAAATATTTTTTTATTGTTATATGCCCCTTCCCCTCACGAATCATCGAAATGATTTCTCTAATCACTGGGAAATAATATGGATGAGGGCGAACAAATCCGGTTGTAGTATCAACCCAAAATTTGTTCTTTCCGAAACCATTAATCGCTGCCGGATAACCATCCGTATCGCGAACACCATCTAGGTGCCGCTTTAAAGCAACACGTGCAGCACCAGTAACTCGAGCAGAAAGCTTATTTGTATAATCATTACTACTTTCAAGTTTGACAAGTGCGAAAATGGCAGATGCCAAATTATCTTTTTGATATACTGCCCCATCAATCCAGGTATAAACAAAAACATTAGCAGCAAGTACACATGTTAAATACTCACTTGCTCTTGTTAACGCTAGGCGAGAGAAACGATCTATATTTTCCATGGCCAATACAGAGCCGGTGGCGATTTGACCTGAACGGCATAGTTCAATAAAATCGCCAAGACGTCCATGTTCAATATTTTCCCCTTTACTGGCTGACATGCCGTTATCTGACATATGAACAACAGGCATACTACTATATTTTGCCTTTGTTGCTTCAACCAATGCACCTTCAGTCTGACGTTGCACGCCAGTTTTATTACCAGCGGCTTGTTTTTCAGTACTTACACGACTATACAAATATAGTGTTGGTGCAGATGACATTAAATTCATAACATCTCCAAAAAATCGACTCTATGACGAAGATCTATATGCTAGATAAATCACTATATTTGTAAGCTATCTGTACGATTAGATTAATAAACAGATATATGGCATCCAATAAAAATGAAGAACCACACCGATGATTTATATCACAGGGTGATCTCAGTCGGTTCTATTTTAATTTTGATGTTTTGAGGTGCTTAATGAAATCTGCTGGGCGAACACCGCACAGATTCGCAATATGCTGTTTTGATTTTGCGTGCTGCTTCGCCCTAATGGGGTGCATATCATCGCCGATCATGATATTGCGACAGCAGGGCTGCCACTCCTTGTTGCTCAATTGAAAGACATCCTTTGTATAGTGACCGTCAGGCATATCCAGACCAGCCCGCCGTCTACGATACAATAATTCAGCTCTTTTCATTTTCTCACTATCAACACTGCCACCGGATCTCTTCATATAGCCCTCGCCGATCTTTTGGTGGAAGATTATATCCGAAAACACTAGATATCAACCCCCGCTGGCAAATATTTTCATCACCAGAATGGAATTATCAATAATCTCTAATATTTATTTTTACTTATATTTTTCAGGCTTGAAGTGGGGAGGGGCTGATAAAGCCATGCGGTGTTAACGCTGACAACCTAGCGCCCCCCCCCAGAAGTGTCACTGGTTATTTTGCAACATTTCACAAACATATTGACAGAAGGTTTTTTTCAGTTTTACGCAAAAAAAACATTGCACAACTTCATTTTTCATGATAATTTAATGTTGTATTTTTTATCAAAAAAATACGCCATAGATGCCTTGTTTTTCACTTTCTTTATAAAGACTTTCTTCTTTTAACACCTTAAAACCTCACATCTTTAAATATCTGGCTCCCCTTCGCGCTGAAACGAAGTGAAAGCGCGGAATAGATATATATATGTTTGAGAACAAAAAAAAGATTTTATATTTAAATTTTTAAATAAAACAAATTGTTTCTAAATCATTAAATTTGTAACGCCTTGGTTGCCACTTTCACCACCCTAGTGAGGTTAGCTGCATCTAGCCATCATAGTGTCAGTATCGTGCCGTCATTGCTCCTTTCCCAGGCGTTGTTTCCCAAATCGATGCAGCTTGAGGAACTAACTGAGGACTTGGTGATCTGATCACCACCATCCTCTTCAAGTCTGCATCATGGGCACGTCGCTTCACTCCTTGGCAGCGGCGAAGGCATCGGCAACCCTTGCATCCAACTTATGACGGACCAGGGTCCGGGCCGAGACAGTTTCTTACCTAGCACACCATGCATAGAATCCGCTACGTGCCACACCCAGGACGCGAGTCATTGCAGCCACCTGAAATTGTCCGATATGCTCGGCGAGTTGGCGTTTAAGTCTTACATTTTCATCCGCTAGTTGTTGCTCTCGCTCACCCGTATTCATGACCTGCCGAGCCTTGATGCGCCAGGCATAGAGCTGTGCCTCTTTAAGCCCAAGTTGTGCTGCGGCTTTGCTCATCCCGACACTTTCGGCCAGGGCCAAGGCTTCATCCTTGTACGGTTGAGAGTAACGGGCTAGGGTCTTTTTATGTTCAGTTGTTGTTTTGCTCATGCTCCATCTCTGTCAGTGATTTTACTCACTTAACGAGGTGTCTATCGAGTGTGGGCAAGATCAGGGTTTGCGACGTGTACTTTCTCGTTGGTGGTCATATGGTGACTCCAGATAACACGGTAGGGGTACCGTTTTGTTATCCGGTTTGAAGGGCCTTGTTGCTCAAATCGGGGAACTATCTGTCATCTCGGTGATCTGATCCTGTAGCGCAGTCTCCGAGAGCATCAGATGGGCAAGTCCAAGCACAAGATCAGCAACTGGCAGCAGTACAACCAAGCCTTGGTGCAACGCGGTTCGTTGACCATCTGGATGGACGAACAAGCCATTAAGCAGTGGCATTGCCTGGTCCACCATGGCCGCCGAGGGAGAGGTTTCCACTACAGTGACACCGCCATTGAGACGGCCTTGATGCTAAAAGGCTTGTTCAAGTTGCCGCTGCGGGCGCTAGAAGGCTTCATTAACTCGTTGTTCCAACTGATGGCGGTGCCTTTGCAGTCGCCGGACTATAGCTGTATCAGCAAGCGCGCCAAGACCGTCGACATCAAGTACCGCGTCCCCAGCCAAGGCCCGGTGGCTCACTTGGTCATTGATGCCACCGGCCTCAAGGTCTATGGCGAAGGCGAATGGAAAATTCGCAAACACGGCAAGGAGAAGCGACGAGTGTGGCGCAAGCTCCACCTGGCGGTGGATGCCACAACCCATGCGGTCATCGCCGCAGAAGTCAGCCTGGAGACGGTGGCGGATAACGAGGTGTTACCGACGTTGCTCAACCCCTTGTGACGCAAGATAAAACAGGTCAGCGCCGATGGTGCGTATGACACCAAGGCCTGTCATGCGCTACTGAAGAAGAAGGGGGCGAAAGCCACCATACCGCCGAGAAAAAATGCGGCACCGTGGGAGGAAGGCCATCCCCGCAACGAGGCGGTGACGGCGCTCAAGGCCGGTGAACTGAAGCAATGGAAGAAAGACTCCGGCTATCACCAGCGCTCGATAGCCGAGACCGCCATGTACCGGTTCAAGCAACTCATCGGGCCAACGCTGAGCCTGCGGAACTACAACGCCCAGGTGGGCGAAATCCTGGCTGGCGTGAAGGTGATGAACAAGCTGATAGGGCTTGGTATGCCTGTTCGCCAGCCAGTGAATTGAGTGGTATCAACGGGTTGGGGAACGGCCATCCAGCGACGGATTTGATCAACAACGCCGGTTTGAAGCCGTATGACCACTCCCTTTTGTGGGCAACTGTCAGGTGAATACCATCTCCATACACGTAAGAAATCACTAATCTTTCCTCACAGAGTGAACATCTTCAGGTGATAGAACCTTTACTCGTGTATACGTGAACTTTATCATTAGGCACATCACACTTTAAGGCAGCTATTTAATTTAGTGATTTTACTTAGCTTAAGCATTACTGTTTGGAGAGAATAAATGGCAAGGAAAAGGCGGACATCAAAGAAACTTGGAGATTTTTATCTAATTATACTTGCCATCGTCATCTTTATTACTATCAAGATAATTGAAGCTATTAAAGCGGTTCCTTGGCAATTTTGGGTGGGTGCATTCTGCGTTTTATTTCTTTTTTTCACATACCGTTACAAAAAAACCACCGACAACACACAAAAGCCAACAGTTACAGCCACCCCTCATCCAACTAAGCACACTTCACCAGTGCATCGAGAGCCGCCGAGGGCAGCTTTCGCGCCATCACCGGCCCCCAGTCCTTCGAATGCTATAGCCAACGTGGATACAAAGATGCAACCAGAGGCGTCACCGCACCAGCAACCAAATCCAGACACTGAAGATCTGATCAAGATATCGGCCTCTGACCTCATGATTTCTGGTGTATCAACCCCTTTTGAGCCCACGACCTTGGATGCAAACTCTTTTGCCAACACAAAGCCAGATCCAGCTATTGATGCGCCGCCAGCCTCCCTTGATTTTGATGACGATGTTTTTACTGTTTTGTCCCTGACAAATAACGATACGGAACTACCCGCGCCCGAGTTCAGCATATCTTTTTCATTCGGAGAACACAGCCCATCCGTTGTGCCTTCTGAGCAAAACGTACTCTTCACCCCTTCTGAGCTAATGCCTGCGGGGCCCAGCATGGTTGGCCGCTGGATGTCCCCAGGTGAAGATATCACTCTTGCCGGTCTCAAAATTAGTGGCGGCATGTTCTATGTCGGTAGCACAAGGCTGGACGGAGGACTCTTTGAGGAGCCATCCCTCATCGATCCACAAGCTCTTGTCACCATCAAAGATGCGCCCTCAGATCTTCATTTGCATGGATACTATCCGAGCTATAAAAATCTCACTGCCGATGCCAAGAAAAGATATTTGCAATGGATGGCGAATGGGCGCAAAGACCCAGACGTCGCAATTGGGTTTGTTTTCATTTTTTTCTATGGACTTGAGCGCCGTTATTTTATTGATGCCAAGAGTGATGAATTAGCCAAAAGAGAGATGCCATATATTCTCGCCGAAGTAGCCAGATTGGTAAGCATCTATTCGGCGCACCCCTCTTTCGCAAGATACGCCACCAATTTTCTCGAATATGGGATGGCGAAGAACATCAACAAAGAATATTACCTTTTCCCCGCTCAAGAGGCCGACCTGCTCAGCTACCACGTCCCAATTTCGTTGAAAATCTGCCTCGGGCAGCTGGTCAGAGACGGTAAGCCGGTTCCTGCCGATTGGGCTTTGCTCTGGGCGACCTGTAACGCAACAATCTCCTTACGGACCCCTGCACAGCGCTGCTTTGATATCTTCAAGGTTATGTTCATCGACACCTATAAACGCGAGTATGGCGATGGCATCAAACTGAAAGAGCTCAAATCTCGTGTCGAGGTTTCCTATGCACCGTCTTCTTATGCCGTCAGCCAATTCATTGAGCGCTGCGTCACCAATCTATCTGATGTCTCCTTCTCACAGCCATACATCAAAAAGCTGAGTAAGGTTGTTGACCTTTGCACCTCCTTACTTGAACCATATAGCCGGTATCTAGGGAGAAATGTTGGGTCAGAAAACACCCTGGAAGCGTTGCTTCATCTGCCATATCAGTATTGGCCAATGGCCATGAAGCAACCTTTCGTGTCGCTGGGAGAGGTTGTTGGTGTTGATGCAATGCTTCTGCCTTGGTCTGACCTTGCAGCGCGTATCAACATCAACAGCACAGGAGGCCTCAATAAAGCGCAGTATGAAGGCTTGGCTAACATCTTAGCTCGCCATCATATGAGCATTGAGCCCAACCCAGAGAGAAGCAATAAGCGCCCGAAGGGAGAAGAACCTGTTGTCATCTATCCGATAAATCCGCAAGAGACACTGAACAAAAATCAGAGCAGTGTGGATACTGTGTCCGCATTTGTAGATCTGGCCTGTGTTGTCCTGAATACCGACGAAGATAAATCGGAAGTCACGATCGCTTTCCTCAAGGAGCAGATCGGTTCAATGACCTTCCTGACCCACTCTCAATCAGTTCGACTGGTCGCAAAAGCGCTGCTGGGCACTCAAGCCTCCCCTACCCTGTCGATCGTAAAGAAAACCATCGATGGCCTCGATGATGAGCAAAAGGCTTTAGTCGGCAAGCTGCTCGTCACCTTTGTGAAAGCTGACAACTCGATCACCCCAGCCAAAGTGAAGGTACTGGAGCAGCTGTATAAGCTGATCTCTTTGGATGTGAAACAGGTCTACTCAGACCTCCATTCAAATGAGGCCAGGATCGTATCAACGAGCGAATCTGGCAGCGTGACCAAGGCTACTGGCAGTGCCTCCAGTTTGGATATGGCTCGGGTGGCACAGCTCAAACAAGAGACCTCTCAAGTCACTGCAATGCTCGCATCCGTGTTTACAGAGAATGATGGTGAACATGATGATATCCACCAGCCACAACAGGCCAAGACCGAAGCGTCATCAGATCAAGCGGACGAGCCGACAACCCTTGGGGACACTCGTTCTCTATTTGGCCTTGATGATGATCTAAGTCAATTCCTCAGGGCTCTGCTTGCCCGTCCGGAATGGGCTCGTGATGATTTGTCTGCACTTGCCAACACCATGGGCCTGATGCTCGATGGTGCACTTGAACAAATTAACGAAGTCATGCTCGATCACTTTGATGAAATGCTGATCGAGGGTGATGACACCATTGAATTGAACACTGACCTTCTGGAGCAAATTCCTCATGAGTAAAATCAGGCCAAAAGAGCGTGACGCCGTCATTCAATCCTTAAGAGCGGGTGTCGTGCCCAAGGTGGGTCAGCATCTCATCCAAGTTGGCCGCAAAAACGAAATTGACGCCTTCATGGCAGACATCAATCGCGTTGCCGATACAGGTTCATCATTCAGGATCGTTGTCGGGGAGTATGGTGCCGGTAAAACCTTCCTTCTCAACCTTGTGCGAGCAATCGCGCTTGAGAAGCAGCTTGTTACCGTTCACGCCGATCTCAATCCCGATCGCCGACTGCATGCCAGCGGCGGCCAAGCGCGGTCCCTCTATTCTGAGCTCGCCAAGAATATGTCCACCCGCACGAAACCTGATGGCGGTGCACTTGCTGGTGTAGTGGAGAAGTTCATCGCTCAAGCGAAAAATGAAGCCAAGGCAAATGGCTCACAACCTGAAGCGGTCATCCGGAAGAAGCTGGAAGATCTCGCCGAGATGGTCAATGGCTATGACTTTGCCGAGGTGATCGCCGCCTACTGCAAAGGGTTCGAAGATGGAAATGACCAACTGAAGCATGACGCCATCAGATGGCTTCGGGGCGAATTCTCAACCAAGACCGATGCCCGCATGGCGCTGGGTGTCCGGACCATCGTTGATGATGCCACCATGTATGATCAGCTTAAGCTGATGGCCCGTTTCGTTCAGCTGGCAGGCTATTCAGGCTTGCTGGTATGCCTTGATGAGATGGTGAACCTCTATAAGCTTGCCAACACCCAAGCTCGCAACTCCAACTACGAACAAATTCTGCGGATCCTCAATGACTCCTTGCAAGGGACGTCGGTCGGGCTCGGGTTCATCCTTGGCGGCACTCCCGAGTTTTTGATGGACACCCGACGCGGCCTCTTCAGCTATTCAGCCCTGCAATCCCGTTTGGCCGAGAACAGCTTTGCTCAGGATGGGCTGGTGGATTACTCAGGGCCAGTACTGCGCCTCTCAAGCCTGACCCCTGAGGATTTCTACGTTCTCCTTGAGAAGTTGCGGCATGTCTATGCCTGTGGTGATGAAACCCGTTACACATTGCCAGACGAAGCGTTACCGGCATTTATGGCCCATTGTGAGAGCCGGTTGGGGGAAAGCTATTTCAGAACCCCAAGAACGACGATCACCGCCTTTGTGAACCTGCTGGCCGTCCTGGAGCAGAACCCTGATACAAACTGGAAAGAGCTCATTGGCTTTACTGACATCAAATCTGATCAGGGAGCGGAGTTAGAACTGGCAGTGGAGCCCGATGATGAATTCACCTCGTTCCAGCTCTGACTCCCGACATTTTGAACGGCTGGATGAGCGGATCCGGCGCTGGGTGTGGCAAAAGGGGTGGACCTCTCTTCGTGATGCGCAAGAGCGGGCGATACCGGCCTTATTGGGGGCAGATACAGACGTGATCATCGCTGCTGCCACCGCTGCGGGTAAAACTGAAGCGGCCTTCTTGCCGATATTCACGGTGCTACTGAACAGCCCCGAGCCCGCTACGGTTCTATACATCAGTCCTCTCAAAGCGCTGATCAATGATCAATGGGGACGGCTCAACGAGCTCTGTGACTCATTAGAGATCCCCGTTACTGGCTGGCATGGTGATATCGCCTACAGCAAGAAGCAGAAATTCTTGAAGCACCCCAACGGGGTGTTGTTGATCACCCCTGAATCCCTGGAAGCCCTCTTTGTTAATCGGGGGCCATCCATCCCAGGGATGATGGCTAACATCAAGTACATCGTGATTGATGAGCTGCATGCCTTCATCGGCTTTGAGCGAGGAAAACAGATCCAATCCCTGATGCATCGTGTTGAGCTGGCCATCGGTCGTCAGGTCCCCCGCGTTGGGCTCTCTGCTACTCTCGGGGATATGTCGCTCGCGGCAAAATTCTTGCGCCCTTCCCTACCTGATAGCGTCCAGCTCATCGAGTCAAAGGATGGGGGCCAGGAGCTAAAGGTCCTCATCAAAGGCTATATCGAAGGTAAAACGGAACCAGACGAAGAACGAGATGAAGACGACCCGACTTCTCCCTATGTGGCCATCGGCAACGACTTGTATCGAGCACTGAGGGGATCAAACAACCTGGTGTTTCCCAACTCCAGATCGAACGTTGAAAAGTACACAGACCGTTTACGTCGTCTTTGTGAACAAGACAGGGTCCCAAACCAGTTTTGGGCGCACCACGGGAGTTTGTCGAAAACATATCGTGAAGAAACCGAACAAGCATTGAAGTCGGGTGACGTGCCAGCGACAGCGATTTGCACCAGTTCGTTGGAGCTCGGGATCGACATTGGCTCCGTTAAAAGCATTTGCCAGATCGGTCGCCCCCCTGCCGTATCTTCATTGCGGCAACGTCTGGGTAGATCCGGACGCCGTAAGGGAGAATCCGCCATCCTTCGCGGCTACATCATCGAGCGTGAGCTCTCCCCCAAGACAAGCATCTCGGATTCATTACGTGAGGACCTGATCCAGACTATCGCTATGGTCAGGCTACTGATCAGCGGTTGGTTTGAGCCTCCGCTTGCTGGTGGCTTGCACGCCTCAACTCTGGTTCAACAGATCCTTTCTGTTATCAGTGAGCGCGGCGGCATCATGGCCAGAGACCTTTGGCATAGCCTGCTCTCCCCTGGTGCACCTTTTGAGGGGTTCACACCTGATGACTTCATCGGTCTTCTCAAGCAGATGGGCAGCTTGAAATTGATACAACAGGACTCATCAGGTTTGCTGCTGCATGGGGAGGTTGGCGAAAAACTCGTGAACAATCACGAATTCTTCGCATCATTTGTCAGTGATGAAGAATACAGGCTGATCTGCGCCTCTACTCAGGTTGGTTTGCTCCCAATCAGCAGGCCACTGATCACCGGCCAAAAGATCATTTTTGCCGGTCGCCGCTGGCAAGTTCTCGAAGTGAATGAAGAAAAGAAATTTATACTGGTGGCCCCCTCAAAAGGAGGGACTCCTCCTGTCTTTGATAACTGCTTGGCCACTGTTAACGAAAGAGTCAGGGGTGAAATGCGCAATGTGCTTACTGGTGGCTTTGACGTTCCATTTCTTGATGCCAAAGCAAAAGAGCTACTGGCCGAAGCAAGAGAAAACTTTAAACGCTATGATCTTGACTCGACTACATTGATTGAAGTGGGCAGTAATGCCGTGCTGCTATTCCCGTGGTCCAGTGATATTGCACATGATGCGTTTGTTCTGTTGATGCAAAAAAATGATATTGATGCTGTTAATGAAGGCGTTTACATCTTAATTAATTGCACCAAAGAAAAAATGCTGAATGTTATGGCCAGCATTAATGACTCACATATACTATCGACAGATCTACTGGACGGAGTCCAAAACTTAAATAGAGAAAAGTGGGATTGGGCACTTCCTGATAGGCTTTTGCGTAAATCATTCTCCTCACTTCGGTTAGATCTGGAAGGTGCATTAGGAATCTGTAAAAAAGTCATACTCATGTATGGAAAATAATCTATCATGTTTTAAACAATACGGACATATATTACTGAAATAGTGTACAAAACTCCGACTAGACAGATAGCTGGAACACATGCACCACGACTAGTGGTGCAATATAGGCCCACTTACCTTTGCTACTGAGCTGGCTAGCTGACAGAATACACCTATATAATAACTATGGCCTTTCCTCGCTCTGCGAGAATTATGAGCGAACCAGGGTTAATAAGATACTTGTTGTATTGATGCCAGTTAATGATGGCGTTAAGCGACGTGTCCACGATGCAGACTTGAAAAGGATAGTGGTGATCAAATCACCGAGTCCTCAGTTAGTGCCATTCAGGCTGTATTGAATTGGGTAATAATGCCCATTTAATCTATAAAATCAAGTTGTCTTTTCATATTTTCCACACATATATTCGTCAACCCTTTGTTGATAACTCTCACTCCATATAGCATCCCTCTCACGCTCACTATCTGTAATTTTCCCACCAGGCAAGTCAAATGTGATTCTCAGACATCCATACCACCGTCTCAAACTCATATATAACTCAATTTCCTCAGGTTCAGAATACGCAGAAACTCCATTTTTCTCATATGAACTTTCCATTTTCTGGTTAACCCAGTCGATAACAGGATCTAATATTTCTTCTAACCTGCCAGCATCCTTACACCGGTCTAACCATGCATAAATTTCGTCCGTATTATTAGGGTATTCCAGGGCATGCCCCGTCTGATACGTTTCACTGATAATTCCAGTAAACTCACCATATCGACAGCCAGTGATATAATCTATATGAGAACCATACAATGCAAACGTAGATTTAGAATCTCTAATTACTGGCCTGCCACCATAAATCCCTCGACTCGCATTTTTTGCAAATGCATTCCGTATTAGACGCTGCTGCTTGTCAGCCCATAACCTGAAATCAACAACCTCATTTTCACTCAAACTGTCAATACGACTAAAATCAGAATTTATATCTACTGTGGCCACAACCATGCTAGATATAGACCTCTCCCCTCCAACATCATTTTTTTTAGATATACTTTTTGAAAAAATCACTTTTATACTATCACCACACTGTCTCAATTTTGCCGTTGTCATGATAAACCTTTGTTGTTGTAATTATAACAGTTAATATCATTTGTAATTATGATAGCTCAATGAGAAATTTTCACAAGAAAAAACATACATTTCTCTGGTATAATATAAACTTTATTATTGTCATCTTATCTTAATATTTCCATCTAACATGACATGCTCAAGATTATTTGGATTGAGTCGCCATTGCAATCCACGCTCTAAATCTTTTTTTATTTCAAGATAATCTCTAGACTCTATCAGGTTATGGTCAACCGTCTTTTTATTATTATCAATCAGTGATACTGATTGCCACTCATTATCGATTGGTTGTTGATCCCCCTCAACAATACATAGCTGCATCATAGGAGAACAACCAAAGATCGCATGAATTATCTTCTTTATCATTTCAATAAATGATTCTACTATAGCTGACATAATCGATGTATATTCAAGAGTCCCGCCGACTGCAACATTAACAAACTCTTTTTGACTTATAAAAAATCGATATGGTATACTCACTCGATATTTATCTCCATTCGTATATACAGATAAGTCATGGTGGTAAATTCCTTGTTTTTTAAGACCACGAACACGCTGAACTCCTCGCGGTGTAATCATCATTGAAACAGAAATATCTAACTGTTTAGCCCCTCCTATCCCGAGGGCAATGTTATCTATTGATGTATAACTAATACCATATCGTTCGATAAGTCTGTTAAAGCTGAACTTAGTTTTTTGTATAGCTGAGCCAGAATGCCAAACATTCCCATCTCGAGAAAATTTTATACCATCGGGGATTCCTGATTCATCTACTGTAGCCTGGACATATACCCCGCATCTAGCCAGTTTGACAACTAAATCAGTCATCGTTTTAGGTTTATTGTATAAAATCGTACTATTAAGCTTCCCTCTGATATAAGAAATATCATCGTTAGAATCATGCACTCTTAATAATGGAGTAACGCTGTCAAGTCCTAGTGCAACATTATCACGCTCTGGGACATAACTGATTTTCTCATGGGTCTGTAATGCCCGCCACGTAAACCTAGTTTTTTTTATACTACTGCCACTTAACCACTTATTACCATCAACTGAGTAGCGAATTCCATTGGGTAACCCATTCAGATCTTTGCATATCTGTGTAGCTACCCCAACATTCCTAAGCCTCATGACAAAATCAGACATTGTTGAAGGTTTACTTGTCTTATATATAATCTTTAGCTTTCTTCGAATTGTTTCAGCATGTTCCTCAAATTTGTGTTTTTGGCTGATTCTCAACAGCACCGGTTCTGTTTTAGAATCCTTGTTGAAACTTTTATCAGCATCTATATTGATGCTTAGGCCAAATTCTCGCTCTATAATTCGAGCCGCCCTCATTGCCATATGATAATCATTATGTTGGTTAATGCTGCGACCGTTAGATAAAATGCTGGATGAAACAATATGCATATGTTGGCATTGAGAATCGTTATGGATGGCACCACACCAGACTACAGAGCAATCGTATCCTAGTTGTCGTAAAAGAATCTCTCCAGCATTCTGCCACTGCTGATCTGATAGAGTCTCCTGTGGAGCCAAACTAATAATATAGTGACAACAATGTGACTCATTTTTACCCCTACATTGAGCCGAGCGTTCTAGAAACTCAGACTCTAATAAATCTATATTAACATTCACCACACCCCCAGTAATTACATATGGATCACGTTGAAATGTAGACCCGCTGATGAATCTGACATTTAACTTCCCCTTCTCATCATGCAGTTTATGCTCATGACTATCACCACGAAATACATAGTTCAGCCTAGCCCTAAAGGATTTTGTCTTTTTTTTAATTTTTGTTATCGTCATCAACTGCCAAGCCTCATAGTATTATTATTTTATCTTTTCTATCATTTGGTTGATCAGTTGCTGAGTAGATGACAAGGTAATGATTAGCTGTGAGTAATCCTTACCAATACTACTATTTATCAAAAATCCATTTATGTTTTTACCTAGTCGCCTTAATTCATACAATGCTTGGTCATCAATTTCACTAGGATTCTTAACTATGAAACGACCATCGTTAAGAAATCCGACAATCATTTTCCGCATGCAAGAGGAAAGATTAACTCTCTCATTACGCCCCTTAAATGCATTGTAAAAATGCTTAAACTGTTTTTCAGTTAGACCTATTTTAATAAAATGAGTCACTTTCTCATCTTGTTTTTTTGGTGGACGACCACCGCGACAGTTTGGTTTTTTTCTCGTATCTTTGCTTTCATTCATGGTAGCACCGTTGTTGTTATTGTTTTTATGCTGGAGTAACACTGCATTATCTGAAGAGAATTTTGACCGCGCAGAACCCATTGGGTTTGAGCACGTACATCCCCCATTAGCGCAGAACCCGCAGGGTTTGAGCTATGTGGGGCGGGCTTATTTGACCATGAAAACTCACGAAGTGATGTTTTGATGGTCAAATAATATAGCTCGCGTGTTCCTTCTCTCTCTACTTAATATTAAACCGTCTCAGGTAAAACAATCAACACTTAAAATAAATAAAGCATTGATTTTCATTGCGAGTGATAGTGCATTAATTAATTACTACATTAAGTAATGCCTGTAGTAATAATTCTATTCACTACTTATCACATATGAATTGCGAAAGTCGATTTAGTAATAATCTGGATTACTAACTCTGATTGACAAGCACGAGGCCATAAACAAACTGAATATGCTGGGCCCGCCTGTCAGAAGGCCCTGAATGTAGCTGTCACCTGGGGCTGGAGAAGTCATTACTGGATCGCTGATTTGGGCAACAACGCCGACCAAACCACAGTAAATCAGCAGCAAGAAATTGAGCAAGCAGGTGACCAGATGGATCGGTATTTCATTGATGAGACAGTATTGGGACTGTGAAGGTGATTCGGTTGTGGTGATTGACCGTCTGGGGTGCGACACCGTGGCCGTGCTGACTACTGTCGAGCATCTGCAACCAAAAGGTGTCCGACTGACCTCTCGGCTAGAAGGTGTAGATTTCACAGCTCCAGTAGGAAAGCAGGTTCTAACCATAACGCCAACCTAGACTTGATCGACACACCACAAAGGAACCGCCAACTTGCAGACATCAAGAGGACAGAGCCTGAAGGAAAGCAATACATAGGCCATCAGCTACAAACAGTAAAGAGGCGAAGTGCTTAGGAAGGTGCGAATAAGTCATATGGCACGAGAGCATTTACTGGTAACCCATTGATATTAAATGACTAAAATTTTCATTTTTTGTTCGTGGGATACTTGTTCGCACTTTCCCTAGAGCTGAGCGGCTAGCACCTTTCTAAAACTAACATGTCTGCGTGATGCTTTAATATTCAGTATGAATCTTTATTACTTAGTATGATATGAGACTTCATTACTCTCAGACACCACCTTGCGTTTTCTTACCTACTTACTCATGGCTGCACTCTAGGTCCCAGAGCGCACCAAACCAAGCAGGTGGTTATGGTGTTCTGACCACTCGCGGAGGCCATATGCGTGTTCTGGAAGCATTTAGAATCAACAGCGATGGATAGTAGTTATCTACTCCATCGCCATATCTGAACTAGTAGCGACCCTAGAGGGCTGAACTATTGAGGATGTTCCGAATCGTGGTATCAGGAAACAACGCTAGGATCATCAGCAAGCTGCGATTCATTTTGCCGGTCGCAATCAACGGCAGTACTGGACTGCTTGATGTAGGTCTCCCGCACATGCTGGCGGCCGAAGATGGCTTGAAGACTTAGAGGCAGAACTCGTAACCGAGGCCCCTGTCGTTGATGAGCGCATCATCTTCATCTCTCAGGAAAAGACACAAAATATCGTGCATTGAAACCTAATATGGCAGGTCAAAAAATACACACATCACTTCTTCCTCTTTCCTGCTCATCAGGTATAATCCGCCATCTTTTTTTGCATCAGTGACCAGCGACCCCCTATGACTGTCAACCGTTTTGACCCCAGCTCAGACAGCCTGACGCCTGCAACCACGCAGGCTCAGCCATTGGACAACCAACCTGTCCAACAAGCGACTTCCAGCATTATTAGGTCTCATCCCCCAAGGATTGGTTTTGTGAGCTTGGGATGCCCCAAAAATCTGGTCGATTCCGAGCGTATCCTGACCCAGCTGCGTATCGAAGGGTACGATGTGGTGCCCAGCTATGACGATGCGGAGCTGGTGGTGGTCAACACCTGCGGCTTCATCGACAGCGCGGTACAGGAGTCGTTGGAAGCCATCGGCGAAGCCCTGGCCGAAAACGGCAAGGTGATCGTCACCGGTTGCCTCGGTGCCAAAGAGAACCAGATCCGCGAGATCCACCCCAAGGTGCTCGAGATAACCGGCCCCCACGCCTACGAAGAGGTGCTGGGTCACGTTCACAAGTACGTGGAAAAGCCGACCCACAACCCCTTCACCAGCCTGGTGCCGGCCCACGGCGTCAAGCTGACTCCCCGTCACTACGCCTATCTGAAGATCTCCGAGGGCTGCAACCACCGCTGCACCTTCTGCATCATCCCCTCCATGCGCGGGGATCTGGTGAGCCGTCCCATCGGCGAGGTACTGGCCGAGGCCAAGCGCCTGAAAGAGGCCGGCGTGAAGGAGATCCTGGTGATCTCCCAGGACACCTCCGCCTACGGCGTGGACGTCAAGCACCGCACCGGTTTCTACGACGGCATGCCGGTCAAGACCAGCATGGTGGCTCTGTGCGAGGAGCTGGCCAAGCTCGACATCTGGGTGCGCCTGCACTACGTCTACCCCTATCCCCATGTGGATGACGTCATCCCGCTGATGCGCGATGGCAAGGTCCTGCCCTACCTGGACATTCCGCTGCAGCACGCCAGCCCGCGCATCCTCAAACTGATGAAGCGTCCGGGTACCGTCGAGCGCACCCTGGAACGGATCCAGAAGTGGCGCGAGATCTGCCCCGAAATCACCCTGCGCTCTACCTTCATCGTCGGCTTCCCCGGCGAGACCGAAGAGGAGTTCCAGATGCTGCTGGACTTCATCGACAAGGCGGAGCTGGACAGGGTTGGCTGCTTCAAATACAGCCCGGTCGAGGGCGCCAAGGCCAACGAGCTGCCGGATCCTGTGCCGGAAGACGTCCAGGAAGCGCGTTTCCAGCGCTTCATGGAGCTACAGCAGCAGGTCTCCGTTCGCAAGCTGGCCCGCAAGGTCGGCAAGGAGATGACAGTGTTGATCGACGAAGTGGACGAAGAGGGCGCCACCGGCCGCTCCTTCGCCGACGCGCCCGAGATCGACGGCCTGGTCTACCTGAACGGTGAAACCGGCCTCAAGCCCGGCGACATGGTCAAGGTCCGCATCGACGAAGCGGACGAGTACGATCTGTGGGCCAGCCTGATAGGCTAAGCCCGCAGTCCATGACGGCACCTGCCCGGCAGGCGCCAATAAAAAAGCCAGTCAGTGACCCTGACTGGCTTTTTTTATTGATCGCACAAGATGGTCAGCGCTTCTGACGAGGGCTAGAGGCCTGTATCCGCCACCATCACCAGGACATGAAGGCCTTTATAATGGACCTCCTCAAGGGCCTTGAAACCATGACGGCAATAAACGCCACCGGTCAGGTTCTCGGTTTGTAAGTACAGCTTGCTGATCCCCGCCCTGCGGGCACGGCCGAGGATCTCTGTTACCAGCAAGGAGGCGACCCCCTGCCCGCGCGCTTTTTCAACGACATATACCCCACCCAACCAATATTCGTACTCGGGAAACATCGCCATTTCGCGGATCTTGAGCTCGGCAGCCCCCACCCATTCACCGGCCAGGCGGGCCAGTACCATCAGCGGAGCCCGGTCGACCTGGGTGGCCGCCGTGACCTTGGCCAGCACCTGCTCTTGAGTGCAGCGACCACTGTCGCGGCACCATTCGTCAAAATACCATGAGGCAACCACGCCTGCAGCAGATGGCGCATCCGCCAGTAACAACAACTCCATAAAGCCTCTTTTGCGTATAACCCATGACCAGCAGGGAGGAATGAACACGGCGAGACGAAACCCAGGGTCGCACCCGCGAGCGGCGGCCTCGCCAGCAGCGAGGCTCCTAGACCAGCATCCTCTAGACAAGGTTATCGAATGGATATCATAACCAGCCGGGGAGTGGAAGGGGTCGGGAACCAAGATGTACTTTCCCGCCATGACCCAGCAACCGGTTCTGCAACTGGCGCGGCAGATCGGCCGGGATGAAGGTGGTCTTTGCCTGCCCGGCCGAGGTGACATGGATGTCGGACCCCTGACCGGCCACGGTGAAGTTGAAGACCAGCTTCTCGTTGGCCTGGCGCAGCTTGTCCACCCGGCTCAGAGGTCCCCAGCTATGACGATGCGGAGCTGGTGGTGGTCAACACCAGCGGCTTCATCGACAAGGCGGAGCTGGACAGGGTTGGCTGCTTCAAATACAGCCCGGTCGAGGGCGCCAAGGCCAACGAGCTGCCGGATCCTGTGCCGGAAGACGTCCAGGAAGAGCGTTTCCAGCGCTTCATGGAGCTGCAGCAGCAGGTCTCCGTTCGCAAGCTGGCCCGCAAGGTCGGCAAGGAGATGACGGTGCTGATCGACGAAGTGGACGAAGAGGGCGCCACCGGCCGCTCCTTCGCCGATGCCCCCGAGATCGACGGCCTGGTCTACCTGAACGGTGAAACCAGCCTCAAGCCCGGCGACATGGTCAAGGTCCGCATCGACGAAGCGGACGAGTACGATCTGTGGGCCAGCAAGGCCACCGCCTCGGGCTGCGCCAGGGCGCAGCCACAGAAGCCAGTCAGTCCTGCTGACTGGCTTTTTTATGGCTATGTCCCAATTACGTGTTGCATGGGGCGCCCCAGCGCCTCATGCAAACATGCTTTGATATTCACGCCCCTCCCGTAACGCTCCAGCATCCTGCGCCAACCCAAATAATTCATCAGGTAGTGCGTTGCCACGCCATGGAAGCGCTCCATCCACTCTTTCAACCTATGGTGATACCCGTTCACGTGTTGAATGTGATACGCACCGACCACCCGTTCGCCTTGGCGATTGTGCACGACCTGATGGGTTACACCCTGCTCTTTGCTGAAACTGGCATACACACCCGCACCATCGCTACACAACACCGCATCCGGTGACACCAACGGCTTCAACACCGCGATGACCGCCTCGGCATTTATCTTCTCCAGCTGAAAATCCGCATGATGGTCCGCCCGGTCTTGCACCACCATCACCGGGATGTAATCCGGCCCGGTTCCACGGGTTCGCCCCTTGCCACCACGATGCCTTGGCGGACGCGGCAGTCCCCGTTGCCCCTTGAACGATTCGAGGAAGAAGGTCTCGTCTACCTCAACGATGCCCTCTTCCCGGGTGGCCTGATGACCTGCCATGGCACGCAAGAAACGGTGACGCCAGAGGAAGGCGGTGTTTTTGCTGACTCCGCAACGCCGCGCTGCCTGGCGGACGGTCAGTCCTTCGATGAGGGATTGCGCGTAGTCTTCCCAGCACTGGGCTTTACGCAACCGGGCCAGAGGCGTCTTGGTGAGGATGGAGCTGGTGCGCAGACACTGTTTGCAACGGTAGCGGCGCAGACCCCGACTCCATCCCCAAGGCGCCAGCTCGGTGACATCGGCCTGACAATGTGGGCAGCCACTGCATGCCGGTAACTGAGTATTGAGCGAGGTAATGGTGTGGGGTGCAGAGAGTTCCTGCTGAGCAACACGGCGCTGGCGCAGGGTTAACTGGGGAAAGAGGGACAACAGGTGTTGAAAGGCTGGAGTATCCATGATGGTAGACCTCAAGGTGATGGCCTACTGCAAGATTAGCCTTTCAACACGTAATTGGGACAGAGCCTTTTTTATTGGCTATGTCCCAATTATGTGTTGCATCGGGCGCCCTAGCGCCTCATGCAAGCAACATCTGACGTCTATCCCTCGTTGATAACGCTCCAGCATCCGCCGCCAACCCAGATAATGCTTCAAGTAAGACGTCGCGACACCGTGAAATCGCTCCATCCATTCCTTTAGCCTGCGGTGATACCCGTTCACATGTTGGATATGGTAAGCACCGCTTATCACCCGCTGTCCCGCCCGGTTATGCAGCACCTGATGGCTCAATCCCTGGCTACGGGCAAAGCTCGCATACACGCCTGCCCCATCACTGCACAGCACCGCATCCTTGTCGACTAGCGGCGCCAGGACCGCCTTCACATGCCTGGCATCCAGTTGCTCCAGTTGGAAATCGGCCAGATGGCCTTCCCTGTCTTGCACCACGACCACCGGGATGTAATCCGGTCCCGTTCCTCGGGTTCGCCCTTTGCCACCTCGCTGTCGGGCTGGTCGTGACCAGACATGCTGGCCTTTGAAGGACTCAAGAAAAAAGGTCTCATCCACTTCCACAATCCCGCCTTCATGGTCGGCCCGATGCTCCGCCATGGCGCGCAAAAAGCGATGGCGCCACAGAAAGGCTGTGTTCTTGCTGACCCCACAGCGCCGAGCCGCTGCTCTGACGGTTAGACCGTCGATGAGCGCCTGGGCATAGGCTTGCCAGCATTGGGATTTTCTCAGGCGTGCCAATGGCGTCTTGGTCAAGGTAGAGCAGGTCCGCAAGCATTGTTTACAACGGTAACGCCGTAACCCCCGAGTCCAGCCCCAAGGAGCAAGCTGGTCTGGCTGTGCATGACAAAGGGGACAAGCAGGGCAATCCGGCAGCAAGGCGTTAATGCGAGAAGGCAAGCTGGGTTGCTGCAACTCACGCTGAGCGATATGTCGTTGTCGGACAGAGAGTTGCGGGAACAGGGTAAGGAGATGTTGGAAGGCTTGGGTATCCATGATGGAGGCCCTCAAGGTGATGACCTACTCCAAGGTTAGTCTTCCAACACGTAATTGGGACAGCGCCTTTTTATTGCCCCTAGAGTGCCCTGGCTGCTTCCCTCACCTTCTGTCGCCCCACCTCAACCCCATCCGTTGATAGCAACCTCTGGCTGGCACTGCCCCCGGGCAAGAGGGACAATCACCGCCTTAGTGACCCAGCGCACAATCTCGCAACGCTTTGCGGCCTGCTTGTTTCAAGCTCAAAAAAAAGCCACTGAAGGGGAGCAAAAACGAGCACGATCCACTTCACATTATCGTCTTTGAATTGTCATAAAGGGTGACTTGGTACTTTGTGAGAATTAATGCAACTGTATAATTTAAAAGGATTAAAAATAGAGTTTGACGATAATGACGAGAGGGTGGGAGTTTTTACGATATCGACGAAATGAAGAGTTGTTGTTTTCCTGTTAACTCTGCTTTTCTAGGGGCGTTGGATGACACAACTACAAGGGTGCAAAACCTGACCAACATTGAGGGCCGGCATCCAAGCATGGGATCCGGTGCTCCATTCCAAAACCATGGAAGACCAATAAGAAAGGAAAAAATATGCTTGCCAAAGTATCCAAAATCGCTACCTCAGTCATGCTGGGAACCCTGATGCTCGGTGCCGCCGGCACCGCCATGGCCGCCGAGAACAAGACGGTGCTGACCCTGGTTGCACAGCAGGAAACCGCATGGGTCAAGAACTTCAACCCCTTCCTGCAGGCCGGTCTGCTGCACACCACCCGTCACTTCATCTATGAGCCGCTGGTGATCTTCAACGATATGCAGGGTGGCAAACCCGTCTATCGTCTGGCCACCCACTACGCCTTCAGCGATGATCTGAAATCCGTCACCTTCGATCTGCGTGACGGGGTCAAGTGGTCCGATGGTGAAGCCTTCACCGCCGACGACATTATCTTCTCCTTCAACCTGGTCAAGGCCAACAAGGCGCTGGATGAGCGATCCATCTGGACTCAAATCAAGGGTGTCGAGAAGCTGGGTGAGCATAAGGTCAAATTTGACCTGGCCGAGGTCAACACCAACGTGGTGAATGACCTGGTGCTGGTGCCCATCGTCCCCGAGCATCAGTGGAAGTCGGTGAAAGACCCGGTTGCCTTCACCAACGACAAGCCGGTCGGCACGGGTCCCTTCACCGAAGTGGACAACTTCTCCGCCCAGCTCTATACCCAGTGCCGCAACCCGCACTACTGGGACAACGCCAACCTTGCCATCGACTGCCTGCGCATGCCGCAGATGGCCACCAACGACCAGGTACTGGCTGCTGTGATGAAGGGTGACGTGGACTGGTTCGGCTCCTTCGTGCCGGACATCGAGCGCCTCTACGTCGGCAACGATCCCAAGAACAACAAGTACTGGTTCCCCGCCTCCGGCACGGTGGCGTTCAACGTCAACTTCCAGAGCAAGAACCCGGGCAATAACGAAGCCTTCAACGACATCAACTTCCGCCGCGCCTTCTCCATGGCGATGGACCGCCAGTCCATGGTGGACATCGCAGGCTATGGCTACCCGACCGTCAACGAATACCCGTCAGGCCTTGGCAAGGCATTCGCCTCCTGGGACAACCCGGATGTCGAGAAGAAATACGGCAAATACAACAAGTTCGACCTGGAAGGTGCCAAGGCACTGCTGAAGGAAGCGGGCTACAAGGACTGTGACGGCGACAAGTTCCTCGACACCCCGAGCTGCAAGAAGATCGAGTTCAAGGTGCTGGTACCGAACGGCTGGACCGACTGGGTCAACACAGTACAGATCGGTGTGGAAGGCCTGCAGGCTCTGGGCCTGAACGCCAAGACCTCCACCCCGGAAGCCACCGTCTGGACCGAGAACCTGATCACCGGTGACTTCGACGTCGCTCTGCAGGGTTACTTTGCCGGTGCCAACCCGCACAAGTACTTCGAGACCGCCTTCCACTCCCGCAATATGGGTGAGCGCGGCAACCGCTTCGCGGCGCCCCGTTACAAGGATCCTGAGCTCGACAAGCTGATCGATGACTTCACCCAGACCGCCGATGCGGCCAAGCAGAAGGAGATCATGTTTGCCATCCAGGAGCGCGTCGGTGCCAACCAGACCATAATCCCGGTGTTCAACAACCCGACCTGGTACGAATACAGCACCAAGCGCTTCAATGGCTGGTTCAGTGCCGACAACCCGGTCGCCAAGCCGCAGGTACACCCGGACACCCCGGAGCGTCTGCTGCACGTGTTGTCACTCAAGCCAAACAGCTAATCACCTCGGCCCCCTGAGGGGGGCCTTTTTCCCCGCCATGTCTTCCATCCCCCGTCTTTGCCGGGGTTGGGGAGCTTTGCCCGGCGCGGGGCAGGCTTGCAGTAAAAGGGTTCACCATGGGATTTATACTTAGACGCTTCTCCTTCTATCTGGTCGCCTTCCTGGTGGCCGCCACCATCAACTTCCTGCTGCCCAGAGCCATGCCCGGAGATCCCGTCTCCGTCATGTTCGCCCGGGCCGGCGCCATGATGGAACCAGCCGCCCTCGAGGCCCTCAAGGCCACCTTCGGGTTCGTTGACGGTCCCATCACCACCCAGTTTCTCGCCTATGTGAAGAGTGTCTTCACCTGGGATCTCGGCACCTCGGTGCGCTACTACCCCCAACCGGTCGCCGACGTGCTCGGTCGCGCCATCGGCTGGACCCTGTTCCTGGTGGGCACCTCCACCATACTGAGCTTCTCCATCGGCTCCATCGTCGGCATCTTCGCCGCCTGGTACCGGGGGGGACGCATGGACAGCATCCTCTCCCCGCTCACCCTGGTGATGCAGGCCATTCCCCCCGTGGTGGTCTCCCTGCTCGCCCTGTTCCTGTTCGGGGTCAGCCTCGGCTGGCTGCCCATCGGCTACGCCTACAGCCCGGAGATCACCGCCGATTTCGGCTGGGAACACATCAAGAGCATCATGCTGCACGCCATCATGCCGGTGGGCACCCTGGCCATGGTGCAGGTGGGGGGCTTCCTCATCACCATGCGCAACAACATGATCAACCTGCTCGGTGAGGACTACATCACCATGGCCAAGGCCAAGGGGCTCTCCAGCAACAGAGTCATCTTCAACTACGGCGCCCGCAACGCCGTGCTGCCCAGCGTCACCGCTCTCTCCATGGCACTCGGCTTCGTCATCGGCGGCTCCCTCATCACAGAGGTGATCTTCAACTATCCGGGCCTGGGCTTAACCCTCTATCAGGGCATCCTGGCCCGCGACTACCCGCTCATTCAGGGGCAACTGCTCATCATGACCATCACCATGCTCAGCTTCAACTTCCTGGCGGACGTGCTCTACGTCTTCCTGGATCCCCGTCTGCGTACAGGAGGCAAATAAGATGCGTATGCCGACCATCCTCAAGATCCTGCTGGGCAACAAGAAGGCGGCCTTTGGCCTCGCCATCGTAGTCACCTTCGTGCTGATGGCCCTGTTTGCCCCGCTGCTCGCCAGCAATGAACCCACCAAGCGGGTCGCCCGCCCCCACCAGCCCCCCAGCATGGAGCTGGTGATGGGCTCCAACCGCATGGGTCACGATCTCTGGGCCCAGTTCACCAGTGGCGCCCGCATCTCCCTCATGGTGGGCTTCGGGGCAGGCCTGCTGGTCTGCGCCCTCGCCATCGGCATCGGCATCACTGCCGGTTACTTCGGCGGCGTGGTGGACGAATGCCTCACCTTCCTGATGAACGTGGTGCTGGTGATCCCCAACCTCCCTTTATTACTGGTGCTCGCGAGCTTTATCGGGGAGGCGTCACCGACGGTGATTGCGCTCATCATAGGCTTTACCTCCTGGGCCTATGGCGCCCGGGTGATCCGTGCCCAGACCCTGGCACTGCGGGAGAAAGAGTTCGTCATCGCCGCCGAGGTACTGGGTGAGCCGGCCTGGCGCATCATTCTGGTGGAGATACTGCCCAACCTCATCTCCATCATAGGGGTGAGCTTCATCGGCTCCATCATCTACGCCATCGTCACCGAGGCGACCCTGGAGTTCCTGGGACTGGGTGATCCGACCGTGGTCAGCTGGGGCATCATGCTCTACAACGCCCAGACCTCCAGCGCCATCCTGGTGGGTGCCTGGTGGGAAATCCTGGCCCCCTGCTTTGCCATCGCCACCCTGGGGGCGGGTCTGGCCATGCTCAACTTCGCCATCGACGAGATAGCCAACCCGCAACTGCGCTCTCACAAGGGTCTGCGCCGCTGGAAACAGCTCGCCGCCCCCGTCACCCCCATTGCCGCCCAGGAGAAGACAGCATGAGCTCGCAACAACCCCTGCTGTCGGTACGCAACCTCTGCGTCGACTACATCACCGAGAGCGGCGACGTGCGCGCCGTCAATTCGGTCAGCTTTGACATCGCCCCCGGCGAAGTCTTCGGCCTCGCCGGCGAGTCCGGCTGCGGCAAGTCCACCGTCGCCTTCTCGGTGGCCCGGCTGCACAAGCCGCCCGCCTACATCAGTGGCGGCGAGATCCTGTTCAAGGGGGAGAACATCCTCGGCTTTGACGACGAGCGGCTGCGCAGCTACCGCTGGCGCCAGGCGAGCGTGGTGTTCCAGTCCGCCATGAATGCGCTCAACCCCGTGCTGCGCATGGAGGAGCAGTTCTGCGACGTGCTCTTGGCACACAACCCCGGCCTGACCCGCTACGAGGCCATCAAGCGCGCCCAGGAGCTGCTGGAGATAGTCGACATCCACCCGAGCCGGCTCAAGGATTACCCGCACCAGTTCTCCGGCGGCATGCGCCAGCGGCTGGTGATCGCCATCGCCATGGCGCTCAACCCCGAGCTCTTGATCATGGATGAGCCCACCACGGCGCTGGATGTGGTGGTGCAGCGGGAGATACTGCAGAAGGTCTACGCCCTCAAGGCAAAGTTCAACTTCTCCATTCTCTTCATCACCCATGACCTCTCGCTCATGGTCGAGTTCTGCGATCGCATCGGCATCATGTATGCGGGGGAGCTGGTGGAGGTGGCGCCGTCCAAGTCAATTCTGACCGCCCCCTTGCACCCCTACACCAAGGGGCTGGGCAACTCCTTCCCCCCCCTGCACGGGCCAAAAACCGTGCTGGAGGGGATCCCCGGCACCCCGCTCAACCTGCTGGAAGTGCCGGTCGGCTGCCGCTTCCAGGCCCGCTGCGGCAAGGTGCACGAACGCTGCCGCCAGGAATATACCCAGCTGGCCGAGATCCGGCCCGGGCAGCAGGCCGCCTGCCATCTCTATGACTCGGCCGAGGAATCCCTGAACCACCCCATCTATCTGGACAAGGCCGCTGGCTGTTAAGGATGTCTGTCATGCAAATCGCCCAAACCGACGCGCCCATCATCGAGGTCCAGCATCTCTACAAGGACTTCGCCGTCAACTCCAATGCCATCAAGAGCGGCAAGATGCGGGCCCTCTCCGACATCACCTTCAACCTGCACCGGGGCCGCGCCCTGGCGGTGGTGGGGGAATCGGGCTCCGGCAAGAGCACCATCGCCAAGATCATCGCCAAGATGTACAAGCTCTCCAACGGCCGCATCCTCTACCGGGGCCGGGATCTGGAGGAGTTCAACAAGGGCACAGCCCTGCTGGACTATCGTCAGAGCGTGCAGATGGTGTGGCAAGACCCGTTCGGTTCGCTCAACCCGACCCACACCATCTACCACCACATCGCCCGTCCCCTGCTGCTGCACAGCAAGGTGCTCGACAAGAAAGATCTGCCTGACATGGTCTATGCCCTGCTGGAAAAAGTGGGGCTGACGCCGGCCAAGGCCACGGCGGCCAAGTATCCCCACCAGCTCTCCGGCGGCCAGCGCCAGCGGGTCAACATCGCCCGCAACCTGGCGGTGGAGGCCGAGGTGGTGCTGGCGGACGAACCCACCTCCATGCTCGACGTCTCCATTCGCATCGGCATCCTCAACCTGATGGAGCAGATGAAGAACGAACTCGGCGTCTCCATGCTCTACATCACCCACGACATCGCCACCGCCCGCTACGTGGCCGAAGATCTGGCGGTGATGTATGTGGGGCACATGGTGGAGTGGGGGGAAGTGGACGAGATACTGCACCACCCCCAGCACCCCTACACCCAGTTGCTCATCTCGGCGGTGCCCGACCCCGAGAAGAGCATCCACGCCGAGCTGGAGGGGGGCCGCAAGGGGGAGATACCGCTCTGGACCCCGGAATCCCATGGCTGCCCCTTCGCCGGTCGCTGCCATCAGGCCATGGCGCGCTGCAAGGAGAGCCTGCCCCCCGTGACCCGGCTTGCCGACAACCACTTCGTGCGCTGCTACCTGCACGAATAAGCCAGCCCCCACGCCGGGGGCGGCCTTCCCGGCCCGCAACACCTTTACCCGGGCCTCCTCGTGAGGCCTCTTCATTGCCCCAGACCAGGGAGTAAAGCTGGATGGAACTCTTGATCAATCAGGTGGGTTACGAGTGTGACGGACACAAGATTGCCCTGCTGCAGACCGCCGCCGGTGTGGAGATAAGCGGCCTGGTGCGACTGCGCCGCCTGCATGATGACCGCCTCCTGCTGGAGCTGCCTCTCCAGGCCGCAGGCCAGGTGCCCGGCTGGCAAGGACACGCTTATTGGCGCGCCGACTTCTCCGCATTCAAGGAACCCGGCCACTACCGGCTGGAGGCGATAACAGCCCAAGGCATAGTCCGCTCCACCCGTTTCGCCATAGGCCAGGATCTGCTGACCAGCCGCTGCCTCTCCGATGTCATTCACTACTTCAAGGGCCAGCGCGCCAGCGGCACCGTCGATAGAGCCGACCGCCGCGCCCGCTTGTTTGGCACCGACCAGCACAAGGATGTGCACGGCGGCTGGTTCGATGCCAGCGGCGACATGAGCAAGTACCTGAGCCACCTCTCCTACGCCAACTACCTCAATCCCCAGCAGACCCCTCTGGTGGTGTGGAGCCTGCTCAAGAGCCGGGCGCTCCTGGCGACGCGCCACGACATCGACGGGCTGAACCTCTGCAAGCGGCTCAGTGACGAGGGGCTGCACGGGGCGGATTTTCTCTGCCGGATGCAGGATGAGAGCGGCTTCTTCTACATGACCCTGTTCGACAAGTGGAGCAAGGATCCCGAGCAGCGCGAGCTGTGCGCCTACGCCACCCAACAGGGGCTCAAATCCGACCACTGGCAGGCAGGCTTTCGCCAGGGGGGCGGCATGGCCATCGCCGCCCTGGCCCGGGCCGCCCGCGAGCAGACCGGCGGCGACTTTGATACCAGCCACTATGCCGAGGCGGCCAGGCGCGGCTACCTGCACCTGCGCGAACACAACCTCGCCTACCTGGACGACGGTTGCGAGAACATCATAGACGACTACTGCGCCCTGCTGGCGGCGGTGGAACTGACCCAGACCCTTGGCCGCGACTGGCTCGGGGAGGCAAGGGACAGAGCCGGCAGGCTCTGCGCCCGCCAGCACCCCCACCCCGAGCTCGGCCACTACTGGAGTGCCAACGACGACGGCTCGCGCCCCTACTACCACGCCGCCGAGGCGGGTCTGCCGGTGCTGGCCCTGCTGGAATACCTGGGGGTCGAGCCTGATCAGGAACGCCGCGCCCGGGTGAGCGCCGTGGTGCAGCAGGCGCTGGCCGCCGAGCTGGCCCTCGCCGCCCGGGCAGGCAACCCCTTCGCCCTGGCCCGCCAATATGTGAAGGGCGTCGACGAAGCCCCCCGCATCAGCTTCTTTATGCCCCACCACAACGAGTCCGGTTACTGGTGGCAGGGCGAGAACGCCCGGCTGGCATCCCTCGCCGCCATGGCCTTCGCCGCAGCCCGTCACTTCCCCCAGCAGAGCCAGCTCCTGACGACGTTCGGCCAGCACCAGCTCGACTGGATCCTCGGGCAAAACCCCTTCAACGCCTGCATGCTGGCGGGGCACGGCATCAACAACCCGAGCTACACCGCTGGTTATCCCAATGCACCCGGGGGGATCTGCAACGGCATCACAGCCGGGTTCGATGACGAGGCTGAGGTGGCTTTCATCCCCGAGGAGTACAAGGAGAGGCTGGATCAAAACTGGCGCTGGGGGGAGCAGTGGATCCCCCACGGCGCCTGGTTCGCCCTGGCCATCAGCTGGCAGAGTGCGCCGGAGGCCCGTCATGATTGAGTACTGGGTCGGGGTCGATGGCGGGGGAACGCACACCCGCGCTCGCATTCGGGACAAAGGGGGCAGAGTGCTGGGAGAGGGACGCGCCGCAGGCTCCAATCTGGAGCTCGGCATCCCCCTCGCCCACGCCAACGTGCTGGCGGCCATCGCCAGCGCCCGGCTGGCCGCCGGGCTTGGCATCGAGTGCGAACAGCAGATGGGGGTAGGGCTGGCGCTCGCCTCTGCCGAGCTGGCCGACTGCTACCACGCCCTGCTTGAGATGCCCTTCCCCTTCGCGAGCGTCAGGCTCACCTCCGACGCCTTCGGCGCCTGCCTCGGCGCCTTTGGCGGCCGTGAGGGGGCCATCCTCATCGCCGGCACAGGATCCGCCGGGCTCATCTATCACCACGGCCGGCTTCATACCTGCTCAGGGCGCGGCGTTCCCATCTCGGATCTCGGCAGCGGCGCCTGGCTGGGGCTGCGCGCCATCCAGCAATCCCTACTCTGCCACGACGGCATACTGCCCCCCAGCCTGCTCGCCGTGCGCCTGCTCGATCACTTCAAGCGGGATCAGGCCGAGGTGGTGCGCTGGGCCGCCCGCGCCATTCCCGCCGACTATGGCCGCTTCGCCCCCTGGGTGTTCGACGCCGCCAGCGACGGGGATGAGCTCGCCAACCAGCTGCTGGATGAAACCTGTGCCCAGTTGCAGACCCTGCTGGAGGGCATGGGGCTGCTGGGAGCCGACCGCATCGCCCTGCTGGGCGGCGTCGGCATGCGCCTGGCCCCTCGCCTGGGGCATCTCAACCTGGTTCCCCCGCAAGCCGATGCGCTGGAAGGCGCCATCCTGTTTGCCCAATCGGAGGCCTACCCATGCCTGCATCCTTGAGCCCTGGCGGGTGTGAACGATGCGCTGGAAAGGGCACAACCCCGTTTGCCCAGTCAGAGGCCTACCCATGCCTGCATCCCTGAGCACCGTCCACGCCGAGCCACCTGCGGGAGAGGACCCCATCTTGTTCACCCCATCAGAGGAATACCCATGTCTGCACCCCTGATCCATACCCAGATCGACCGTCGCGACGGTGAAGACGTCTGGTTCCGCTTCACCCTGAGCCAGCTCCCGGCAAGCCCCTGGAAGCTGCACTTCTGCCTGGCTCGCCACATAGATCCCCAGTCGGTGGAAGGGGGATCTCTGGCGCGCCAGAGCGGTAGCTACAAGGTACTGGTACCCAATGAGGGGGTCAGCGAGCTGCGTTTTTGCTGCCGCAACACCCCCATCAAACGCTACTCCGATCTGCCCCAGGGCTTCTTCCTCAGCCTGACGGACGAAGGCGCCCAAGCCCAGCTGCAACCCGTGGTGCAGACGGGCCAGGATCTCGGCCTGCCGCCGAGCCCCGCCGTGACCCCCGATCTGCCCGAGGTGGAGCCCGCCAACGGCATAGTGCCACAGCCGGTGCACCTGAGACTGCCGGAAGGCAACTTCCGCCTGGCCGAGCGAGCCCATGTCAGCGGCCCAGTCTCCCTCGCTCCCCTGCTGGCCCATTTCAACGAGCTGACGGGGCTCGCCCTGACACAGGATCACGACGCCGAGATCCACCTGGTCGAGGCGCCGCTTACCCCCGAGGGCTATGAACTCACCATCACGCCGGAGGAGATCCGCATCCGGGCCGCCGGGGAGGCGGGCTGGCGCCATGGTCTGGTGACCCTGGCACAGTGGGCCCTGCAACACGGGGAGAGCCTGCCCTGCCTCGAAGTGGAGGATGCACCGCGCTTCGGTTTTCGCGGCATCTTTCTCGACTGCGCCCGCCACTTCCACTCCATCGCCACCCTCAAGCGCCTGCTCAAGCAGATGAGCCTCTACAAGTTCAACCGCTTCCACTGGCACCTGACCGATGACGAGGGCTGGCGCCTCGAGATCAAGGCCTTCCCCCAGCTGACCGAGGTGGCGGCCTGGCGCGGCCACGGGTTGGCGGTGGATCCTCAGCTCAGCGGCGGCCCCGAGCCCTATGGCGGTTACTACACCCAGAGCGAGGTGCGCGAACTGGTGGCCTACGGCGCCGGGCTCGGCATCACCATCATCCCGGAGATAGACATCCCGGGTCACTGCCACGCGGCCATCAAGGCGCTGCCAGAGCTGCTGCGAGAAGAGGCGGACAGCTCCCGCTACCTCTCGGTGCAATATTTTGACGACAACGTGCTCAACCCGGCCCTGCCCGGCACCTATCGCTTCCTGGAGGCGGTGATCGACGAGGTGTGCGCGCTCTTCCCCGGCACTCAGGTGCACATGGGGGGGGACGAGGTGCCCAACGGAGTCTGGACCGACAGCCCCGCCTGCCAGCAGTTGATGGCAGAGCAGGGCTACTCCGATTGCCGGGAGCTGCAGGGCCACCTGCTGCGCCACTGCCAGCAATACCTGGCGGCCAGGGGCAAGCAGATGCTGGGGTGGGAGGAGATACTGCACGGGGACAAGGTGAGCCGGGACGCCACCATCTTCGCCTGGACCAGCTTCCAGGCGGGGCTGGATGCCGCCTCCGCGGGTTACCCCGTGGTGATGGCCCCGGCCCAGTCTCTCTATCTGGATCTCGCCTGGAGCCCGGACATCCATGAACCCGGGCTCTACTGGGCGGGGACCCTCAATCTGGAGCAGGTCTACCGATGTGATCCTGCACCGGTCGATTTCCATGCCAACGATAACATCCTGGGGGTGCTGAGCCCCTTGTGGTCGGAACTGGTCACCTTTCGCGATCGTCTCGACTACATGTTGTTCCCGCGCATGCTCGCCACGGCCGAGGTGGCCTGGAGCGACCCCGCCCGCAAGGCCTGGGATCACTTCGCCGCCCGCCTGCCCGGCCAGCTGCAGATCCTCGATCAGTTACAGGTGCGTTACCGGGTGCCACAGAGGTAGTGTTGTCTTTCTCTTTTTGGCGACCTTTTGGTCGCCATTTTTTTACCACTAAACAACAGAAATCCAACCTAGCCCCTACTTTTACTCTGCCTTTGTTGGCAAAATAAGGCCCCCGATGAGGCCGGGCAAGACGCACTGCGCCCGGGCCTGCATCCGGCTCAACCACAATAACAACCAACAACGCATCGGAGCTTATCCTTATGGCCCGCAAACACGTCCAAGTCCAGGACAGTGAAGTTGAGTTCCCCGCCGACGTGCAACTCGTCTCCACCACGGATCTGCGCGGCGTCATCACCTACGCCAACCCCGCCTTCTGCCGCATCGCCGGCTACCAGGTCGATGAACTGGTCGGACACAACCACAACCTGGTGCGTCACCCCGACATGCCCAAGGCCGCCTTCGCCGACCTCTGGGATCGCCTCAAGGAGGGCAACCCCTGGCGCGGCATGGTCAAGAACCGCTGCAAGGATGGCCGCTATTACTGGGTCGACGCCTATGTGACCCCCATCTACGAGAACGGTAAGATAAGCGGCTACCAGTCGGTGCGCTGCAAGCCGGAGCCCCAGCTCAAGCTGGTCGCAGCCCAGGCCTATCAGGCCCTGCTCAAGGCCGAACAGGGCGGCGCCAGCAAGCTGCCCTCCCTGCACAGTGCCAGACCCCTGCTGCTCGGCCTGCTGATGCTGGTGCTCTTTGGCTGGGCGGCCTTCTCCCAGGGTGCCCTGACCGTGCTGCTGATGCTGCTGCCCCTGCTGGCCGTCGCCGGCACTTACTGGCGCGAGCTCATCTCGCTGCCACGCTACCTCAAGCGGCTCGGCCAGCAATATGACAGCCTGACCCGGCTGGTCTACTCGGGGGATGCCCCCGGCGCCATCGCCGATTTCCATCTCAAGATGCTGCAGGCCCGCATTCGTACCGTGCTGGGTCGGGTCAACGACGCCACCCATCCCCTGCAGACCCTGGCGACCGACCTGCAGGACTCTTCCCATCAAGCCTTCCTCGACATCAACGAGCAGGACGCCCAGACCCAGCAGATGGCCGCCGCCATGACCCAGATGGCCAGCACGGCCCACGAGATAGCGCGTAACATCCAGGACACCAACAGCCAGGTGACAGAGGCACGCAGCAGTTGCCAGCACACGGTGCAGCAGCTGGATCAGACCGAGCAGCAGATGGAGCTGCTGGCCAGGCAGGCGGAGCATGCCTTCCACTCCGCCGTCGAGCTGGCGAACGAATCCGAGCGGATCGGCAGCGTCATGGGCGAGATCCAGGGCATCGCCGAGCAGACCAACCTGCTGGCCCTTAACGCCGCCATCGAGGCGGCGCGGGCCGGTGAACAGGGACGCGGCTTTGCGGTGGTGGCGGACGAGGTGCGCACCCTCTCCACCCGCACCCACAAGGCGACCGAACAGATCCAGGGCAGCATCCGCCAGATCCAGCAGACCCTGGGACGCTGGCAGGGGATGATGCAGGACAACCTGGCCCAAACCCGCGAGTGCGCCCTGATGACGCGCCAGGGCTCCGGCAACCTGCATCTGGTGCTGGGGGAGATAGATCAGGTGACCGAGTTCTCCACCCAGATAGCCGCCGCGGCCGAACAGCAGCAGGCGGTGGTGGAGGAGATCAGCCGCAACATCCACCAGATCTCCCAGTACTCCCGCGCCAACAGCCAGAAGATCCAGGCGGTGGATAACTCCAGCCAGGAGCTGCTCAAACGTGCCAGCGAGCTCAGGGGGCTGAGCCAGACTTTCGGCTGAGCCGGATCCCCTGTTGCCCCCCAGACCACGGAAGCGCCACAATGGTGGCGCTTTTGTTTCACGCCGAGTAACACACCATGATGATGACCCCTCCTCCTTCCCCCTTGGACAAGGTGGCGCGCATCGAGGCTATCCTGGCCCTGATCCCGGCCGGCCGGGTGGTGAGCTACGGCCAGGTGGCGGATCTCGCGGGCCTGCCCGGGCGGGCGCGGCTGGTGGGAAAAGTGTTGCGGGAGACCGACAAGACGCTGCCCTGGCATCGCGTGCTGGGCGCAGGTGGCACCCTCTCCTTGCCCAAGGGCTCGGCGGGTTTTGATGAACAAGTAGGAAGATTGCAGGAAGAGGGGGTGCCCGTGATTGGCGGGCGGGTCAGGATGGGGGAGTGGCAGTGGCAGCCCGACCTCGCCGAGCTGCTCTTTCTGATCCCGTTCTAGTCCCTTTCTGGGCGATTTCGCTAATCGCTGGCAAGGGGGCCCAGGATGTCGTCGCAACGTACCTGCACCGGGATGGTTTCATCTTCCCGCTGCAGCAATACCAGCAGACTCTGCCTGTCCACTTCCAGCACATAGGCCGTTCCTTCCCGTGTCAGGCAGGTCATGCCTGGCCGGATTTCATGTATCTCCATGACAACCTCCCTGTCTTGTGCTGCCATCCATGCAGCTCTCTCAGTATACCGCCATCTCCCAATAAAAAGGCCCCTCGCAAGGGGCCTCTTTCATCATGGTATGAGCGGTAGTGGATCAGGCTTTCTTCGCCTTGGGCAGGCTCTCCTGCCATTTTCCATTGTCGTAATGGGCGGTCCAGCCCGTTGCCTTGCCGTTCACCTCCGTCATCACGTACTGCTCCTTGCTCTTGCGGCTGAAGCGCACCACGGATGCGTTACCGTCAGGATCTGACGCCGGGGCGTCGGCCAGGTACTGATGCTTGGGCGACAACCGATCACGGAAGCGCTTGAGCTCCTCCACCAGAGGCGCACGAGTCTCGCGTGATTTCGGGAAGTTGCTGGCGGCGAGGAAGAGACCGGCGGCGCCATCACGCAACACGAAGTGGGCGTCGGACTGGGTGCACTTGAGCTCCGGCAGCGGCACCGGATCTTCCTTCGGCGGCGCTATGTCACCGTTTTTCAGGATCTTGCGGGTGTTCTTGCAGGTCTCATTGGTGCAACCCATGTACTTGCCGAAGCGACCGTTCTTAAGCTGCATCTCGGAGCCGCAGCGATCGCACTCGATGCTCGGCCCTTCATAGCCCTTGAGCTTGAACTGGCCCTGCTCGATTTCGTAACCGTCGCAGTCCGGGTTGCGACCACAGACGTGCAGCTTGCGGCTGTCGTCGATGATGTAGGCATCCATGGCGGTGCCGCAGACACCGCAGCGGTGCTTGGCGCGCAGCGCCTCGGTCTCGGCTTCGTCCCCGTCGGTGGCGGAGACGAACTCGTCCGCACTGACCAGGTTGATGGTCTTCTTGCAGCGCTCCTTCGGCGGCAGGGCATAGCCGGAGCAACCGAGGAAGACGCCCGTGGTGGCGGTGCGAATGCCCATCTTGCGGCCGCAATCCGGGCAGTCGATGTCTGTCAGCACCATCTGGTTGGCTCGCATGCCCCCCTCTTCCGCCGGCTTGTCGGCCTGCTCCAGCTCCTGGGTAAACTCGGCGTAGAAGGCGTCCAGCACCTTCTTCCACTCCAGGCTGCCTTCGGCGATGCCATCGAGCTTGTCTTCCATCTTGGCGGTGAACTCGTAGTTCATCAGCTCGACGAAGTTCTCCACCAGGCGGTCGGTGACGATCTCACCCATCTTCTCGGCGAAGAAGCGGCGACTCTCGACCCGCACATAACCGCGATCGACGATGGTGGAGATGATGGAGGCGTAGGTGGACGGGCGGCCGATGCCGCGTTTTTCCAGCTCGCGCACCAAGGCCGCTTCGGTGAAGCGGGCGGGCGGCTTGGTGAAATGCTGACGGGGATCCAGCTTGACCAGCTTCAGGATCTCGCCGACGGTCACCGCCGGCAGCTGACTGTCGTCCCCCTTGCGACCCATGGGCGGCAGGGCCTTGGTCCAGCCGGCGAAGCGCAGGGTGCGGCCACGGGCCTTGAGCTCGAACTCACCAGCCTTGACGGTCAGGGTGGAGGAGTCGTACTGGGCCGGGGTCATCTGGCATGCCACAAACTGGCGCCAGATGAGGTCATAGAGCCGCATGGCGTCGGGCTCCATCCCTTCCAGCATCTCGGCAGTCACCTGCACGCTGGAGGGGCGGATCGCCTCGTGGGCCTCCTGGGCGCCGGCCTTGGAACCATAGAGATTCGGATCGCTCGGCAGATAGGCGGCGCCATACTGCTCGCCGATATATTCCCGCACCGCCTCGACCGCCTCTTTGCTGAGGTTGGTGGAGTCGGTACGCATGTAGGTGATGTAACCCGCTTCATAGAGACGCTGGGCCATCATCATGGTCTTCTTGACCCCGAAGCTCAGCCGGGTGGAGGCCGCCTGCTGCAGGGTGGAGGTGATGAAGGGGGCGGACGGCTTGGAGCCGGTCGGCTTGTCTTCCCGGTTCACCACCTTGTAGTCGACCCCTTCGAGGGCAGCCACGGCGGCGAAGGTCTCGGCCTGGGTCACCGGCTTGAAGTCGACGCCGTTGCGGCTGACCACCTCCATCCGCAGATCCGCCTTGTCACCGGTCAGCAGATCGGCGTTGAGATCCCAGAACTCCACCGGCACGAAGGCTTTGATCTCGCGCTCTTTATCGACGATGAGGCGCACCGCGACGGATTGCACCCGACCGGCGGAGAGACCGCGGGCCAGCTTCTTCCAGAGCAGGGGGGAGACCATGTAACCCACGACGCGGTCGAGGAAACGACGGGCCTGCTGGGCGTTGACGCGATGGATGTTCAGCTCGGACGGCTGGGCAAACGCCTCCTGGATCGCGGTCTTGGTGATCTCGTTGAACACCACGCGCTTGTAGCGGCTGTCGTCGCCGCCGATGATCTCGCGCAGGTGCCAGGCGATCGCTTCCCCTTCTCTATCCAAGTCGGTTGCGAGATAGATGGTGTCGGCCTTGGCGGCCAGACTTTGCAACTCGCTGACCACTTTTTCCTTGCCGGGCAAAATCTGGTAGTTGGCCTGCCAGCCTGCGGTCGGGTTGATCCCCATCCTGGAGAACAGGGCGTTGCGATCCTTGGCCGCCTTCTCGGATTCGCTGAGCTTGATGCCGCGAATGACAGGTTTTTTGGGCTCGGTGCTGCCGCTGCCGCTGGTCGGCAGATCGCGCACGTGACCGACGCTGGATTTCACCACGTAGTCCTTGCCCAAATATTTGTTGATGGTCTTGGCCTTGGCCGGAGACTCCACTATGACCAGTGATTTGCCCATGCTGTAACTATTATCCTCATTGCACCCGACGGGGTTGGCGTGCGGTTTTGTGGGGCTGTATAAGAGATTTGACGGGAAAAAGCAATCTTGTGAACAAATTTGCCATGCAGCCCGAACCACCTTGCTTCTTTATTTATTAATGCGAAGGGGAGGCGCGGGAAGCAACCGCTTTTTTGTTTTTATGCTATATCCCCCCCTTTTTTAGATTGGAAATGACATATCCAGCCACCCCCGTCACATAAAAAACCATCTTGGTTATCAGCTTGTTACAAAGGATGAAATCTCTTTATAATGGCCGCACGCCGCAGCTTTGTGCGCGGAAGGAACCGCTCCCCATATAAAAATCGAAAGGATGTAGTCATGAAGCACTTCGAGGTCAACTTCGACGGCCTGGTCGGCCCCACCCACAACTATGCTGGTCTCTCCTATGGCAACGTGGCGTCCCAAAGCAACGCCAAGGAAGCGTCCAATCCGAAGGAGGCGGCCAAGCAGGGGCTGCGCAAGATGAAGGCGCTGACCGAGCTCGGCATGACGCAAGGGGTGCTGGCGCCGCAGGAGCGGCCGGATCTCGCCACCCTGCGCCGCCTCGGCTTCACCGGTAACGATGCCAGCGTCCTGGCCCAGGCCGCGAAACAGGCCCCCGCCGTGCTGGCCGCCTGTTACTCCGCCTCCAGCATGTGGACCGCCAACGCCGCCACCGTATCCCCGAGTGCCGACACCCAGGATGGCCGCATCCATTTCACCCCCGCCAACCTGACCAACAAGTTCCACCGCTCCCTGGAGCCCGAGGTGACCGGCCGCATCCTGCGCGCGGTGTTCAACAACGATCGCCACTTCAGCCACCATCAGCACCTGCCGGAGAACGATCACTTCGGTGACGAGGGGGCCGCCAACCACACCCGCCTGTGCCGCGCCTACGGCGAGGCCGGGGTCGAGCTGTTCGTCTATGGCCGCAGCGCCTTCGACGTCTCACAGCCCGCCCCCAAGCGCTACCCGGCCCGCCAGACCCTGGAGGCCAGCCAGGCCATCGCCCGTCTGCACGGCCTGGGGGAAGAGAGCGCCGTCTTCATCCAGCAGAACCCGGACGTAATCGATCAGGGGGTGTTCCACAACGATGTGATCGCGGTGGGCAACCAGAATGTGCTCTTCTTCCACCAGCAGGCCTTCCTCCATACCGAGGCGGCCCTGGCCGAGGTCCGCACCAAGTTCGGTGAAGGGGAACTGCACTTCATCGAAGTGCCGACCAATGAGGTGTCGGTGCAGGACGCGGTGAAATCCTATCTGTTCAACACCCAGATCCTGACCCTGCCGAGCGGTGAGATGGCGATCATCGCCCCCACCGAGTGCCGTGACAACCCGGCAGTATCCGCTTATCTTGCCAAGCTCGTGACCCTGGGCACCCCCATCAAGGGGGTACATTTCATGGACGTGAAGCAGAGCATGCGCAACGGCGGCGGCCCCGCCTGCCTGCGACTGCGGGTCGCCATGAACGACGCCGAGCTCGCGGCGGTCAACCCGGCCTGCCTCATCAACGACAACCAGTTTGCCCGCCTCGACACCTGGGTGGATCGCCACTACCGCGACAGCCTGGCGCTGGACGATCTGCGCGATCCAGCCCTGGTGCTGGAGACCCGCACCGCCCTGGACGAGCTGACCCAGATCCTCAAACTCGGCTCCGTCTACCCCTTCCAGCGCTGAGGCGCGCCATCGGCCAGCAGAGCCGACGCAATAAAAAGAGAGCCGGGCAATGCCCGGCTCTCTTTTTAGTCCTTTGCACTGAGCTATAAAACCTGTTCACGAGCTGTAGCGAGAGATCGTCAGCAAGGTGAAGAGCAGCACAGGAACCGGAGTGTGTAGATACACATGAGAACTCTTGGTTACAAACAAGCGAGCAGCACATGAGCCTTGATCACGACCTCGCAGTAAGCTCGAAACAGGTTCTCAGCGCCAGGGACTCTGCTGCCAGAGGCGGCCGAGCGCCCCCTCCAGCCCCAGTGCGGCCTGGCGGCCTAGCCGCTGGGTCAGGCTCTTGGGCTTGCGGTAGCTGATGCCGACCACCTTGTGGTGGCTGGCCTGGGCCAGCAGGTAGTCATCGCTGGCGCAGAGCGCATCCACCAGGCCGAGCTGCTTGGCCTGGCTCGCCAGCCAATGCTCCCCCGTGGTGACCTTGTCGATGTCGAGGTCGGGTCTGTGCTCGGCCACGAACCCCTTGAAGCGCTCGTGGATGGCCCCCAGCTCCTCGCGAAACTTCTCCCGACCCAGATCGTCGTTCTCGCCGAACATGGTGATGGTGCGCTTGTACTGACCGGCGGTGTGCATCTCAAACTCGATGTCGTGCTTTTTCAAGAGCTTGTTGAAGTTCGGTAACTGGGCTATCACTCCGATGGAGCCGACAATGGCAAAGGGCGCCGCCAGTATCTTGTCCGCCACACAGGCCATCATGTAGCCACCGCTCGCCGCCACCTTGTCGATGGCCACCGTCAGCGTGATGTCCTTGTCACGCAGGCGCTGCAGCTGGGAGGCCGCCAGGCCATAGCCGTGCACCACGCCGCCGCCGGACTCGAGGCGCAGCAGCACCTCGTCCCCGGGCCGGGCGACCCCAATCACGGCGCTCACCTCTTCCCGCAGGGAGGCCACTTCCCTCGCATCCATGCTGCCGTGAAAATCGAGCACAAACAGCCGGCTGCGCTCATCGGTCGCCTTGGCGCGCGCCTTGTCTTCGGCCTTGCGTGCCTTGTCCATCTGCTTGCGCTCGGCCTTGCCGGCCAGGGCCGTCTGCAACTGATGACGCCCCTGCTCCAGCTCGCTGGAGAGATCGGTCACCACCAGCTCCCCCTTGCGGGTCCTGGGCTGACGGCTGCTCGCCACCATCAGGACGACGGCGCCGATGGCCAGCAGTAGGGTGAGGGTCTTGGCCAGGAACAGGCCGTATTCGGTCAAAAATGCCACTTGATGCTCCGCGCTATGTTCGGTTTTTTCACATAGTAAGGAGTTTGTCGGCGCCGCGCAAAAACTCTGCCCTGGCCCAGGGCCATCTTGCGCCAATTCAGGCTACCGCCCTGTTTTCTTCACATTTTTGCCGTCTCATGCTGGTCAACGGCAGGGCCGGATCAGTACACTTGCCTCCTCTATTGCGCCCATCCGCCACAGATTTGTTAACAGGAGTGCACATGCTCGATTATCAGGCCCCTCGGGATCTGCTCAAGGACAAGGTCATTCTGGTAACGGGTGCCGGTGACGGTATCGGCCGCGAAGCGGCGCTCACCTATGCCGCCCACGGCGCTACCGTGGTGCTGCTCGGTCGCACCAGCGCCAAGCTGGAGGCGGTCTATGACCAGATAGAGGCGGCCGGCCACCCGCTGCCCGCCATAGTCCCTGTCGATTTGAAAGGGGCCACCGCCGCCCACTACCGCGGCATGGCCGAAACCTTCTCCCAGCAGTTCGGCCGCCTCGATGGCGTGCTGTTCAATGCCGGCCTGCTTGGCACCCTCTCCCCCTTCGAACATATCCAGGAGAAGGAGTGGGACGAGGTGATGCAGGTCAACGTCAAGTCGGAATTCCTGCTGACCCAGGCCCTGCTGCCCCTCATTCGCCAGACCGCCAAGGCGCACGGCGAGGCCTCCATCGTCTACACCTCCTCCAGCGTGGGGCGCAAGGGACGAGCCTACTGGGGCACCTATGCCATCTCCAAGTTCGCCGTCGAGGGCATGATGGAAGTGCTGGCGGACGAGCTGGAGAACACTGGGGTGCGGGTCAACACCCTCAACCCGGGCGGCACCCGCACCAGGATGCGCGCCAGCGCCTTCCCGGCGGAAGATCCCCAGTTGCTGAAGACCCCGGCCGACCTGATGCCGCTCTATCTCTATCTGATGGGGCCGGACAGCCGTGGCAAGACCGGCCAGACCTTCGTGGCCCAGCCCAAATAAATCAACACACTAACCAGATGGGGTTAAAGTGAAGGGGGGCGCCAGTCGCGCCCTGTTGAATCCCATCGGCCCCTGACAGGTTGCACTATGTTTCGTCCCAAGAGCACGTTTGAGCAATGGCGGATCTTCCAGGCCGTGGTGGACTGTGGCGGTTACGCCCAGGCCGCGGAGGCGCTGAACAAGAGCCAATCCTCCCTCAATCATGCGGTCGCCAAGCTGCAACAGAGCCTGGGGCTGGCCCTGCTGGAGGTGAGGGGGCGCAAGGCGGTGCTGACACCGGCGGGGGAGATCTTCCTCAAGCGGGCCCGCCAGCTCAGCCAGCAGGTGGAAGAGCTGGAGAACCTGGCCAACAACCTGGAGCGCCAGTGGGAGCCGCAGATCAACCTCTATGTGTCGGTGCTGCAACCGCGCGAGCGGCTCTATCGGGCGTTGGCGCACTTCCATCCCCGCAGCCGGGGTTGCCGCATCAATCTGCACGAGCGGATCCATTGCCACTTCAATGCACTCCAGGTGGGTGATCTGATGCTCTCCGAGCACCTGCCCCACGATCGCACCGGTCTGCCCCTGGACGAGGTCTGCCTGTTGCCGTTGTGCGCGGCTGAACATCCCCTCGCCGGGCAGGAGGAGCCCATCACGGCCGAACTGCTCGCCAGCCATAACCAGATAAGCCTGCACCCCCCCATCCACCGCTCGGTGGACTGGAACGATGCGGATGACACCGGCTGGAAGGCGACCCACTATCGCGAGGTGCTCAGCATGGTGAGCCTCGGTCTCGGCTATGCCTGGGTACCACGCCACCTGGTGCAGGAGGAGCTCGCCAGCGGCGCCCTGGTGAGGCTCGATCTCGCTGGCGGCAGCGAGCGCTACCTCTACACCTACCTGCTCACCCCGTCGACCGATGCCCTGGGGCCGGCAGCCGAGCTGCTGCTGCGCTGCCTGCGCAACGAATACCAGGCCGACAGCGGCAAATAGTCCCGCGCCGGCCAACGCGGCCGGCCCCTGCTCATCCCGTCAGGCCCTCACTCGCCCGCCCCGGGCACCTCACACATTGGGCACCCGCCAGCAGGCGGCCAGCGCGGCCAGCGCCAAGGCGGTGGCCACCATGAAGACCCCGTGAAAACTCCAGATCTCCGCCACCGTCCCCGCTATCGCGCCCGCCATGATGGAGCCGGTGCGGATGCTGTTGGCAAACAAGGTGGTTGCCACCCCGGCCCGGCCCGGCATCAGATCCTGGAAATAGGACATGCCGATCCCGGCGACGATGCCGATGAAGATGGCGTTGAGCAGTTGCAGCGCGATGAGGGCCCCCTGACTCGACAGGGTCACCAGGCCGGCGTAGAAGCCGACCCCGGCCAGCACCGCCAGCAGCATCATGGGCCGCTTGCCAAAACGCCGGGTGTAGTAACCCGCCAGCAGCATAAAGGGGATCTCCAGGGCCGCCGCCGTGCCCATCAGGATCCCGGCCAGCTTCTCCTCCAGTCCCAGCTCACGGGTGATGTAGAGCGGCATGTTGATGAGGTACATGCTGTTGCAGGTCCACATCAGAGTGGAGGCGATGAAGAGCGCCCGCACCGAAGGATCTCGCCAGCTGCTGACCCGCTCCCCTTCGCCCCGGATGCTCGGCAGCGGCAGGGAGGGCAACCAGCGCCAGACCACGAAGGCACAGATCAGATAAGCCAGGGCGGAGGCCAGATACATCACCTCGAAGCCGTAGCCGATGGCGAGCGCGAAGGCCGCCGGTGGCCCAATCACCCAGGCCAGGGAAAACTGGGCCCGCAGCACCGAGCTGAACATGTCCGCCCGCTTGTTGCGGCTGTCGGCATATTCGCGTGCCAGGGCAAACAGCTGGGGACTGGCGGTGGCGGTCAGGCTCGCCAGCACCACCCCCAGGCTCACCAGCAGCCAGTATTGCCGGTTCCAGGCAAACAGCAGGGAGAGCACTATGCCGGCGACACAGCAGCGCAGGATCAGTTGCTTGCGATCCCCCCCGTTGTCGGAGCGATGGCCGAGCCACTGGCTGATGAGGATGCCGATCACCGCGTTGACGGTATAGAAGAGCCCCACCAGAAAGGGGCGCACCTGCACCTCCTCGGCCAGAAACAGGCTCAAAGTGGGCACCTGGAGTGCCACCGCCACCCCGGTCATGAAGGTCACGGCGAGGAAAGAGAGAGAGACGGGATCCGGCCTCTTGCGGGCAGCACTCAGCAAACTCATAGAGATACCATTGATATGGAAGAGAAAAAGGGAGCCAGAAGCCGGCGGGTGTACAGTATGACGGCGTTTATTTTATGCGATTATCAACAGCCACCTCAAGGGTTGCGAGGCCACGTCCAAGTCCGTACATTGGTAAACCCTCTGGCCAGTACAAGGATTTCACATGTTTGATTTTGATCGGGAGATAGATCGCAGCGGCACCATGAGCCTGAAGTGGGACAAGTACAAGGGTCAGGATGTGCTGCCCATGTGGGTGGCCGACACCGACTTCGCCTCGCCCCCCGCCGTCATCGAAGCGCTCACGGCGCGGGTGGCCCACGGCATCTTCGGCTATTCCCGCCCCTCCCCCCGGCTGATCGAACTCATCATCACCCGCATGCAGCAGCGCTATGGCTGGACTATCTCCCCGGAGTGGCTGGTCTTCCTGCCGGGGGTGGTGCCCGGTCTGAACCTCGCCTGCAAAGCCTGGAGCCAGCACGGCCGTGGCATCATCACCCCCAAGCCGGTCTACTACCCCTTCCTGCAGGCGCCGGGCTTCAACGATCGTCCCCTGCTGACCGTTCCCATGATGGAGGAGGCCGGACGCTGGGTGCTGGATCTGGAGGAGCTGGAACGCCAGGCTCCCTCCGCCGACCTGCTGCTCTTGTGCAACCCGCACAATCCGGGGGGCACCGTCTTCACCCGCGAGGAGCTGCTCACCATCGACGCCATCGCCGAGCGCCACAATCTGGTGGTCTGCTCGGACGAGATCCACTGCGATCTGCTGCTGGACAAGGATGCCCGCCACCTGCCCTACGGTGCCCTGAGCCCGTCGGCCGCCGAACGCAGCGCCGTCATGATGGCGCCGAGCAAGACCTTCAACATCGCGGGTCTGTGCTGCTCCTTCGCGGTAGTGCCCAATAGCCGCCTGCGCCTCAAGCTGCAGCAGGCGATGCGCGGCATCAGTGCCGACGTCAACCTGCTGGGCTTCGTGGCCGCCGAGGCCGCCTACGAGGGTGGTGAACAGTGGCTCAGCGAACAGCTCGACTATCTGAGGGCCAACCTGACACTGATCGAACAGGCGGTTGCCCGCTGGCCCGGCGTCAAGCTGGCAAAGAATCAGGCGACCTATCTCGCCTGGATCGATGTGAGCGGCCTCGAGCTGGATGACCCGGTCGCCTTCTTCGAGCAGGCGGGTGTCGGTCTCTCCCCGGGCGCCCAGTTTGGTGATGGCCAATGCGTGCGCCTCAACTTTGGCTGCACCCGGGCTCGCCTCACCGAAGCCTTGGCGCGCATGGAGAAAGCCATTCTTCAGCGCAGCATCTGACAAGGATCGCACGCTCCGGCAAGCCACCGGGCAAGGCTCAGGGAGACGCTGGCTCGCATGGAGAAGGCGATTCTCCAGGCACGCCACTGACGGCAAGGAGGGGGCTGCCGGTCAGCCTCCCCCAGCCATGGACGGGAATGGCGAAAGCCATTCAGGTTCACATCTGATATAGATAAGATGTGACTCATGACGGGATGAGCCTGGTTCATCCCTTTTTTCAGCCATTGTTCCGGTTCCCTATGCACCCAAGACCCCTGCGCGCCCTGTCACACCTGTTACACCTTGTCCAGCCCTGGCTGGCGGCCGTGCTGGCGCTGCCCCTGTCTGCCGCCCCCGCCTATGTCACCATAGGCACGGGGGCGCTCAACGGCGTTTACTACCCCACGGGGGGCGCCATCTGCCGCCTGCTCAACGACGACAGTGCCAGCCACGGGTTGCACTGCACGGTACAGAGCACCTCGGGTTCCATTGCCAACCTGGCCGCACTGGCCAAGGGCGACATCCAGCTGGCGCTGGTACAGTCGGATGTCTTGTTCCATGCGGCCCACGGCAGCGGCCCCTTCGCGGGTCAGGCCCCGAACGATCAGCTGCGCAGCCTGCTGCGGCTCCATAATGAATCCCTGACCCTGCTCGCCAGTGCCACCAGCAACATCACCACTCTGGCGGACATCGAAGGCAAGCGGGTCGATCTGGGCAGCCCCAACTCGGGAGACAGGGTCACCAGCCAGGCACTGCTCGAAGCCATGGGCTGGCGCCCAACCGACTTCACACTGCCTCCCGTGGCATCCCCCGGCAACCGGCTGGAGGGACTCTGCAACGGTACCCTGGATGCCGCCTTCCTGGTTGCCGGCCACCCCAATCAGGGGATCGGCGATCTGACCGGTCGCTGCCAGGCCCGCCTCATCCCCATCGAGGGGGAGCAGATAGACAAGCTGCTCAAGCAATACCCCTACTACCAACGCAGCCGCATCGGCGCCAATCTCTACCCGGGGCAGACCAGCTCCCTCGCCACCTTTGCCGTGACCGCCGAGCTGGTGGCCAAGGCCAGCCTGCCCGAGGCCGAGGTGCGCACCCTGCGCGACGTGCTGAGCCGCCATCTCAAGCAGTTCACTCGCCTGCACCCGGCGCTCACCACCCTTACCCCCGAATCCATGCAGGCAGGGGACATACTCCCGCTGCACCCCGGCATGCTGGATGCCGTACCGACCCTGTTGCCCGAGTCCCTCACCCCCTCCGGGGCCGAGGCTACCTCAGGGGAGCTCCCCACGGCGCCGTCGGCCCCCACCAGCGCGGCCACCCCGCTGGAAGGAGCTGAGGTGCTGCCGGAGCAGCCTGCTGGCGCCACCCTGCCGGCCAGCTCGGATGCGGTGGCGACCGGGCAAGCCCCGGCGCTGACCACGCTACCGGTGCCGACGGAGGCTGATATAGCGCAGGGCAGCCAGCCGGATGCGGCCAAGATCGCCACCCCTTCGGCGGCAAAGAGCACCGAGCAAGCGACAACCGCCACACCCGTACCGGGCAGCCCAAGCGGCGCCTCGCCGGTCACCGGCGAGACGCCAGCCCCCGCCCAATGACGGGGAGAGCACAATGCAAGAGGCCACCCTGGGGTGGCCTCTTGTCATCTGACTGTTCAGCGAAGGGCACCGGGTTCACCCTTTGGGGGACAGTAACGAGTCCGGGCGCAGGATCTCCTCCTCCACCCAGTGCAGCAACTGCTTGATGGCTCGCGACAGCACCTGGTTCTGGCGCACCACATACCCCAGGCTGGTGCCGGGGAAGTCGGTCAGCCGGGTCACGGGAGCGGTGAGCTTGAGCCGCGGGTGGAGCGAGAAATCCGGCACTATGGCCACCCCGAACCCCGCTTCTGCCCAGTCGAGCTGGGCATCCACGCTGCCCACCTCCATGATGCGGCAGCTCGGCAGCCCGAGCAGGGGCAAGGAAGGGTCAATCAGCGCCCGAGTGCGGGTGTCGTGCCCCAGCAGGATCAGGGTCGGTTCGTCGAGGGGATCGCTCTCCCCCGCCCTGGCACGGGCCTGCCAGCGGGTGAGCCCCTGCCCCAGCGCACACCAGGTCACCTGCTGCAATTCGGTGTAGTAGAGCGGCTCGCTGCGCTTTTGCGCCATCACGAAGCCGAGATCCGCCTTGCCCGCCCTGACCAGATCCGCCGCCTGATCCGAGGTGGTGTTGAACAGGGTGAGATCGATGCCGGGAAAGGCCTGCTTGAAGCGCTGGAACGGCTGGATCAGCAACAGGCGCGAGATGATGTCGCTGGCGGCGATGGCGAGCGTCCCCTGGCTCAACTGGCTGAGGGCGTTGAGATCGGACTGACAGAGCTGCAGCTCGTTGATGGCACGCTCGGCACTTTGCAGCAGCCGCTCGCCAGCCTGAGTCAACCGAAACGGGCTGCGCTCGATGAGCTTGACCCGGGTGGCCTGCTCCAGGTTCTTGAGGTGCAGGCTGACGTTGGGCTGGGTCATGTGCAGCTCGGTGGCGGTCTGGCCGAAGTGCTGCAGGCGGGCCAGGGTGACAAAGGTATTTAACCAGTGAATATCCAACATGAGGTAACTCTCACCCACGGCTGGCGCGGGGTGGCGCGTCATGGCGGGGCTTTGCCGATAAATTGGCCATAATTATATGACTTACTTATCGGAATTATAAAGATAATTAATTTTTCTAATCCGCATAGGGCTCCTAGGATGGACGCCTAACGTCTTAGGAGAAAGAGTCATGTCGTCTATCGTAGTCGTAGGTGCTAACTGGGGTGATGAAGGCAAAGGCCGCATCGTCGATTATCTGGCAGGCCAGTCCGCCGCCAGCATCCGTTTCCAGGGCGGCAACAACGCCGGCCACACCGTGGTCAACGATCTTGGCACCTTCAAGCTGCACCAGCTGCCAAGCGGCGTCTTCAACCCGGATTGCCTGGTCGTGCTCGGCCCTGGCATGGTCATCAGCCCGGAGCCGCTGACCAAAGAACTGGCCGAAGTGAAGGCCGCCGGCGTGACTCCGAAACTCGCCATCTCTGACAGAGCCACCTTCTGCCTGCCGATCCACGCGCTGGAAGACACCCTGGAAGAAGTCCGTCTGGGTGATGGTGCCTATGGCTCCACCCGTCAGGGCATTGCCCCGGCTTACGGTGATCGGGTCATGAAAAAGGCGATCCTGGTGGGCTGGCTGAAACAGCCGGACGTGCTGGTCGAGCGCATCCAGTTCTTCCTCGACTGGAAACTGCCGCAGCTCAAGGCGCTCTACCCCAGCTTCGAATTCAGCCAGACTGCTCAGGAGATGGCCGACTGGCTGCTGGAAGTGTCCGCCCCCTGGATCGACGCCGTCTGCAACGTCAGCGAGCCGCTCAAGGCCATCCAGGCCAAGAACGGCACCCTGCTGTTCGAAGCCCAGCTGGGCGCCGGCCGTGACCTCATCTACGGTGAGTACCCCTGGGTGACCTCCTCCCACGTCTCCGGCGCCTACGCCGGCATCGGTGGCGGCCTGCCGGCCCTGCGCCCCGAGCGCGTGATTGCCGTGGCCAAGGCGTTCAGTACCTCGGTCGGTACCGGCACCCTGATCACCGCCATGGAGAATCAGGACGAGTTCCGCAAGTTCGCCAACGAGTTCGGCGCCACCACTGGCCGTCCCCGTGACATCGGTTACTTCGATGCGGTCGCCACCAAGCAGGGTCTGGAGATCCAGGCTGCCAACGAGATCGCCCTGACCAAGCTGGACTGCCTCTCCGGCATGCCGGATCTGAAGATCTGCGTGGCCTACGAAGGTGCCAACACCGAGAACCCGATCTGGCCGCAAACTGCCGGTCTGAAGCCGGTGTACGAGTCCATGGAAGCCTGGAGCGAAGACATCTCCCACATCCGCAAGTTCGAAGACTTGCCCAAGGCTGCCCAGCACTACGTGCTGCGCATCGAAGCCCTGCTGGGTGTGCCGGTTCCCATGGTCTCCGTCGGCCCGGGCCGCGAGCAGATGATACTGCGCTAAGCTGCCTCGCTGCTGCCAGCAAGATGTCAAAACCGGCCTCATGGAGGCCGGTTTTTTTATGGCCGGCCCGCTGACTGACGCCCAGGCCACGCCGCAGAGGAAGCCACGCCTTGAGATAAGCCCGGCGCTGACATTCTGCTTCGAGCTGGTTTGCTCCATGGCTAGCCGCAAGCTGAGTCAGACCACCCAAACCCAGGTGCGCATGAGCCACGCCCTCACCCTGCTGCAACAGGGACTGAGCCCGCTGGAGGCCGCCCTCGCCTGCGGTTACGACTCTCCCAGCCGCTTCGCCACCCGCTTCAAGCAGGAGTTCGGCCTGACTCCCCACCAATATTTGCGTACCTGTCCCGCAACGGCGCCACAGCGACAAGTAAATAGTTACTAAAAACAACTCCTGTGTAACCTCATGTAACCCGGTGATCCCGATCACACGTCTCCCCATCCATACTGTGACGCAGCGCCAATCTTTCCGCTTTCTTTCCCCTAGAATGGCCATGAAAACGTTTTTACTAAAATAAACACAAAAAAAGCACCTTCCTTAACCTACAAAATCGTCATTGGAGCGAGATATGTTTCGTAAAAATTTACTTTCCATCGCCCTGGGTGTCGCCCTGTTTGGCCTGACCGCCTGCAACGGCAATGACTCGAGTGCCCCAACCCCGCCTGGCGCCACCCTGGCGAACCAGTATCGGAACGTGATCGATCGCACCGGCACCCCGCTCCAGTTCCGTGACTTTGACAGCTACTCCAACCTCAAATACAACCCGCTGCTCGATCTCGGGGCCTGGCACGGCTTCCTGCTACCCAAAAGCGACGGCGAGTGGGGCGGCTTCACCGGCCCCATGGTGATCGCCGAAGAGTACAGCCTGTTCTTCGCCAGCGAGCTTGACAGGCTCAGTCTGGGGGACGAGAGCGGCCGCGCTTTCCCGCTCACCAGCGCCAGTAAGCATGAGATCTACGCCATCCCCGGCGCCCTGGTGCAGCGCTTCGAGTTCGAGCCCTTCACCCTGGAGCTGGAGCTGCGCTACGGCGATGCTCGCACCGCCCTTATCCGCACCCGTCTGGTGAACAACCAGGATGCGCCCCTCACCCTGACCCTCAACTGGCAGGGGGAGCTGCTCCAGCAGTGGAATGCCAACAAGACGGTCGCCGAGCAGTATCCCGACTGGACCCGCACCATCAGCCAGAGCGAGCAAGGCATCGAGTTCCAGTTCGGCGAACTGCGCAGCACCTGGAACATCATGCAAAGCGGCAGCGCCCGCTACCGCATCGACCGCACCCTGCCGAGCCGCACCACCCTGGACGAGAAGGGGCTCGGCTATGTGAGCGAGACCAGCCTCACCCTGGCCGCCAAGGGTCAGCAGGATATCTACACCCTGCAGAGCTATGTCCACAGCAGCGAGGAGGCGAGCCGCTTCGAGCAGAGCCGCCAGGCGCTCTTGGCCGACCCGGCCGACGCCTTCGATGCCTCTATCCGTCGCTGGGAAGATTACCTGGCGCGCGGCCTCTCCAACCAGGGCATCCCGGAGTCGGAGCGTCGCATCGCGGTCAAGGCGATGGAGACCCTCAACGGCAACTGGCGCTCGCCGGCTGGCGCCATCCTCCACGACGGGGTCACCCCCTCCAACACGGCCCGCTGGTTCGACGGCGTCTGGGCCTGGGACAGCTGGAAGCACGCCTACGCCATGGCCCACTTCAACCCCGAGGTAGCCAAGAACAACGTGCGCGCCATGTATGACTACCAGGTTCAGCCGGATGACCCGGTGCGTCCGCAGGATGCCGGCATGGTGATCGACGCCGTCTTCTACAACAAGCTGTCGGACAGAGGTGGCGACGGCGGCAACTGGAACGAGCGGGACACCAAGCCGCCGCTCTCCGCCTGGGCCATCTGGGAGATCTACAGCGCCACTAAAGACAAGGCCTTCATCGCCGAGATGTATCCGAAGATCCAGGCCTATCACGACTGGTGGTACAGGGCGCGGGACAACAACCGCAACGGCATCATCGAATACGGCGCCACCCGCCACGTCGAGCACAACGACGAGTTCGGCAACATCACCTTCAAGGTGCAGTACGCCAGTGGCGTGCCCGCCGGGCTGGATCTCGCGAGCTGCACCGCCGAAGGGGACGGCTGGTATGGCTGCGCCGGTATGGCGCTCTATCAGCAGGTGCTGAACACAGGCGGGTACGACGAGATGGACATAGGTGCCCAGCACGGCGCCGGCTGGGAGTCCGGCATGGACAACGCCGCCCGCTTCGGCTTCATCGAGCCGGATCAGCTCAAGCGTTACGCCGACAAGGCCTATGGTGGCGACATCGACAAGGCCCGCCAGGACTGGAACGTCGCCTTCTTCGAAAACCACGAGGACGACGGCAGCCTCATCGGCTTCTCCATCGATCAGGAGTCGGTGGAACTCAACGCCTTCCTCGCCAAGGAGAAGCGCATCCTGGCGGACATGGCCGAGCTGCTCGGCAAGCCTGACGAAGGGATCCGCTATCGCGAGGGCGCCAGCCAGCTCGCCGGCTACATCAACAGCTGCCTGTTCGATGAGGCCTCCGGCTTCTATTACGATCGCCAGATTGCCCAGGGGGACGTGGCAGATGCCAACGGCTGCGTCGGCAAGCTGCTGACCGCCCGCGGCCGTGGCCCGGAAGGCTGGAGCCCGCTCTGGGCCGAGGTGGCGGACAAGGAGAAGGCGGCGCGGGTGCGCGAGGTGATGCTGAGCAGCCAGGAGTTCAACACCAAAGTGCCGCTCGGCACGGCGGCCCTGACCAACCCGGCCTACGACCCCGACATCTACTGGCGCGGCCGGGTCTGGCTGGATCAGTTCTACTTCGGGGTGAAGGGGCTGGAGAACTACGGCTATCGCGACGACGCCCAACTGCTGGTCAACAAGCTGTTTGCCAACGCCGAGGGGCTGGCGGGCAGCGGCCCCATCCGCGAGAACTACAACCCGGAAACCGGCGCCATGCAGGGGGCCAGCAACTTCAGCTGGAGCTCGGCCCACCTCTATATGCTCTATCGCAACTTTCTGAAGAAAGAGAGCTAACTCTCAGCGGTAGTCAGCCAACAAAAAGGCCTCCATGATGGAGGCCTTCTTTCTATCAGCGGATCGCGATTACTTGACGGTCACCCGGGCAAACTTGCGCTTGCCGACCTGATAGACGGCGGTACCGGCACCGATCAGTGCCTTGCCATCGTCCAGCTTGTCGCCATCCACCTTGACCGCGCCCTGCTTGATCATCCGTAGCGCCTCGGAGGTGGTCTCCACCAGACCGGCGTCTTTCAGCAGGTTGGCGATAGCCAGACCTTCCCCGTCCAGCGCCAGTTCGACTTCCGGCATCTCGTCCGGGATGGCGTTCTTGGAGAAGCGCTGGGTGAAGTCCTCGTGGGCCGCTTCGGCCGCCGCTTCGTCGTGGTAGCGGGTGATGATCTCTTTCGCCAGCCAGATCTTCACGTCGCGGGGGTTCAGGGTACCGGCTTCGATACCGGCCTTGAAGCCTTCGATGTCCGCCAGCGGGCGGGAGGAGAGCAGCTCGTAGTAGTTCCACATCAGATCGTCGGTGATGGACATGATCTTGCCGAACATCTCACCCGGGGCATCGTGCACGCCTATGTAGTTGGCGGCGGACTTGGACATCTTCTTGACGCCGTCCAGACCCACCAGCAGCGGCATCATCAGCACGCACTGGGCGGCCATGCCGGCATCTTTTTGCAGCTCGCGACCCATCAGCAGGTTGAACTTCTGATCGGTACCGCCGAGCTCGACGTCCGCCTTGAGCGCAACCGAGTCATAGCCTTGCAGCAGCGGATAGAGGAATTCGTGAATGGCGATGGACTGGCCGCCGCTGTAGCGCTTCTTGAAGTCGTCGCGCTCCATCATGCGGGCCACTGTCTGCTTGGCCGCCAGCTTGATCATGCCGGTCGCGCCCAGCTCACCCAACCAAGTGGAGTTGTACTCGATGCGGGTCTTGGCGGGATCCAGGATCTTGAACGCCTGCTCCGCATAGGTGAGGGCGTTGTGCTTGATGGCCTCTTCGGAGAGCGGCGGGCGGGTGCTGTTCTTGCCGGAGGGATCCCCCACCATGGCGGTGAAGTCGCCGATCAGCAGAATGATCTCGTGGCCCAGATCCTGGAAGGTCTTCAGCTTGTTGAGGATCACGGTATGACCCAGGTGAATGTCCGGAGCCGTCGGGTCCATCCCCAGCTTGATGCGCAGCTGGCGCCCTTCCTTCAACTTGGCGACAAGTTCTTCTTCAACCAGAATTTCTTCCGCTCCGCGCTTGATCTCGGCTAGCGCCACCTCGAGCTGGGACATTTTTTGACTCTCCAATCACGATTCCACAGGGCCAGACATATTACTGGAATGGCAGGCCAATTGGAAAGGCGGTAAACTCCGACCTTCTTCTGGGTTCAACTTCGTCAGCTTCTCATGGTCATTTGGCACGCCTTCAACTCTCTTCCTACCTGGCACCGCAAGATGGTGCTTATTCTGAGCATCCTGGTGATGATGCTGGCAGCCTGGCCAAGCGAACAGGCCGTCGCCACCCGGGTCGATGACAACGGCAACGAGCTTGCCCTGCGCCAGCCCGCCGACGCGGCCGCCGCAAACGATGAACTCGAGACCGCGCAGCCCCTCACCCCGCCCAAGCCGCGCTACATCACCAAGCAGGTGAAGGTGCGCCGGGGCGACAACATGGGGGTCATCTTCCAGCGCATCGGGCTCAATACCACTGATCTTCATCTTATCGATCAGCTCGACGGCAGCGATCCCCTGCGGATGCTGCAGCCGGGGCAGGAGCTCACCTTCAAGCTCACCGAACAGGGCGAGCTGCACAGCCTGTATTACCCGCACAGCCTGGAACAGGCGCTCAAGGTGAGCCGCAAGGACGACAGCTTCGTCGCCAGGTCGGTCAAGCTCGAGCTCGACACCCGCGAGCAGGTGGCGAAGGGGGAGATCCGATCCAGCTTCTGGGGCGCCGCCAGCGAGGCAGGCATGACGGAGGATCAGATCATGGACCTGGCCGCCATCTTCGGCTGGGACATCGATTTTGCCCAGGACCTGCAGCCGGGAGACAGCTTCCGGGTGGTCTACGAAGACAAGTATCAGGATGACGAACGGGTCGCCTCCGGCGACATCCTGGCCGCCGAGTTCATCAACCAGGGGGCCATCTATCGCGCCGTGCTGAACCAGGATGGCAACTACTACACCCCGGAAGGCAAGGCGATGCGCAAGAGCTTCCTGCGCGCCCCGGTCAACTTCAAATACATCAGCTCCAACTTCAACCCGCGTCGCCTGCACCCGGTCACCGGCAAGGTGCGCCCCCACAACGGCATCGACTACGTGGCGCCGGTGGGCACCCCCATCATGGCGGCGGGGGGCGGCAGCGTGGTGGCGGCCGGTTACAACCAGTTCAACGGCAACTATGTGTTCATCAAGCACGCTGGCAACTACGTAACCAAATACCTGCACCTCTCCAAGCGCACCGTGAACAAGGGGCAGCGGGTGAAACAGGGGCAAACCATAGGCCTGCTGGGAGGCACCGGCCGCGTCACAGGCCCGCACCTGCACTATGAATTCGTGGTGGGCGGCGTGCACAAGAACCCACGCACCCTCACCCTGCCCCAGGCTGAGACCCTCACCGGGCGCGCACTGGCCAGCTTCAAGGCACAGGCCAGGCCACAACTGGCCAAGCTTGACAGCACGGAGCTGCAACTGGCCCAGAACCAGCGGGACAGCAACGGCAGCTAAGGCCAGAGGGGCTGGCGGGATAATGCCCGCCAGCCCTTTTTATTCAGCCCACTCTTGGCAACCATATTGAGGAGAGCTCATGGCTGAGCGATATATCGGATTGATGCCTGGCACCAGAGTCTGGCATGGGATAGGTGCCGCGCCTTTCTCGGCTCCTTGGTCAGATTTCTCGTCACAGAAGGGCATGTCATGAGCGAGCGCTATATCGGATTGATGTCGGGCACCAGAATATGGCATGGCATTGAGGCCGTGACCCTATTCCCCAATCTCCTGCTCTCTAGTACGACCCGCAATTGAGGAGACACCATGGCTGAGCGCTATATCGGATTGATGTCAGGTACCAGAGCCTGGCATGGGATAGATGCCGCGCCCTCCTCCACTCCTTGGTCAGGTTTCTCGTCACATAAGGGCATGTCATGAGCGAGCGCTATATCGGATTGATGTCGGGTACCAGAATATGGCATGGCATTGAGGCCGTGACCCTATTCCCCAATCTCCTGCTCTCTAGTACGACCCGCAATTGAGGAGACACCATGGCTGAGCGCTATATCGGATTGATGTCGGGCACCAGCATGGATGGCATCGATGCCGTGCTGGTCACTCTGGATGGGGAAACCCTTCGGGTGGAGGCGGCGCTCTGCCATCCCTGGCCAGAGGCAACGGCCCGCGAGCTTCACGCCCTCTGCACCCCGGGGGAGAACGAAATAGACCGCATGGGCGTGGCCGACAATCGCGTGGCGCAGGAATTTGCCGCCGCCACCCTGGCGCTGCTTGCCAAGGCAGGGCTTGAGCCCAAGGATATCCGTGCCATCGGCTCCCACGGCCAGACGGTGCGCCACCGCCCCCAGCTCGGCTTTACCCTGCAGATAGGCAATGCGGCACTCTTGGCTGCCCTCACGGGTATCGATGTGATTGCCGATTTTCGCACCCTGGACATGGCCCTAGGCGGTCAGGGGGCGCCGCTGGTGCCCGCCTTCCATCAGGCCATTTTTGCCAAACCGGGCGCCCTGCGGGTGGTGCTGAACCTCGGCGGCATCGCCAATATCTCAGTGCTGTCGGGCCAGACCGACGGGGGCTCTGGTTCAGGGGTATATGGCTTCGATACCGGTCCCGCCAACACCCTGCTCGATGGCTGGTATCGCCGCCATCAGCCCGACGGCGGCAGCTATGACGCCTGTGGCCAGTGGGCGGCCAGCGGCCAGCTTGTTCCCGAGCTGCTAGCCAAGCTGCTGGCTCACCCCTACTTCGCCGCCCCCGCCCCCAAGAGCACAGGGCGAGAGATGTTCACCCTGGAGTGGCTAGACCACGAGCTGGCAGGCACGGCATACGCCCCGGTGGATGTACAGCGCACCCTGCAGGCCCTCAGCTGCCACAGCATAGCCCGCCAGCTGCCCGCGGTGGATGAGACGCAAACCAGGCCAGAACTGTTCGTCTGCGGCGGTGGCGCCCACAACGGCCCCCTGCTGGGGGAGCTCGCCACCCTGCTGCCCCGCTGGCACATCGCCAGCACGGCCGAGCTGGGGCTCGCCCCCGACTGGGTGGAAGGAGCGGCCTTTGCTTGGCTGGCCATGTGCTTTGTCCACCGCAAGCCCGGCAACCTGCCCGCCGTCACCGGCGCCAGCCGACCGGCGGTGCTGGGTGCCCTCTATCCTGCTTGAGCGGGCAACCTGCGCACACGAACAGAGAGGGCGGCACATGCCGCCCTCTCTGTCATTGTCCGGCTCTGCCGTCAGCCGTTATCGACCGTGTTCATTCCCCTTCTATTTTCCGCTGCAATTTCATTGCATAAATCTGGATGTCATATATAGCCCATATTGGTTGATTACGGCGGCTCGCTTGCGTCAATGACATCGTCGTCATGCAGCCTGGGTGAATGATATTTCCCGCCTCTGTTGCAAGGGTCGAAAACGGACACTGGTTAGCATATTTTTGATGTTGCTGACAGCCCCGTCCATGGGCATAAAATGCATAGCCATTCATATTGGAGTGCATGAACAGCAAAACATTGCCGATGATTAACCCTTTATTCACAGAATTGATCAACGACGGCCCGGTACAAACCCACGCACTGCGGCCATTTCCCTTATAAGGCGCGTTATGACACCCGGTCAGCCGTTATATATGGTGAATTGAACCGCATTTTAGCTATATTTCAGAGCATTGAGCCACCTCATAGAAATGCGATCCCGGTTTGCATCCCCTGGTCGGCCCCCCATAGAATCCCCCTGTCTGAATCATCAACCCGATCCATTTCTCCATCAGCCGCTCGCCCACGCAGGCGACGTCGAAGCAAGACTCGAAACAGCGATGACTGTTTTCCGTATCACCCGTCGTCATTCGTCGGGAACGGACAACTGTTGCCGAAATAAAGCGAGGTGTGCGGCAAACGAGGAAGGAAGGCGTTGACCCTACATCAATAAAGAGAAAGGAGTATCGCCATGAGTGGTACCATCATCAAGTCAGCCAGAAATACCCCCAATGCACCGCAGGATCTGGGCCCCTGCACCCAGAGCGTGGCCTTCTCCCACTACAACAATATTGCCGCCCAGCTCCCCGTCGATCCCAGGACAGGCAAGCTGGTAGGTGGCGATATCCAGGCCCAGGCCAGACAGTGCCTGACCAATATCCAGGCCATAGTCGAGAGCATCGGCCACGTCATGGATGACATGGTGAAAGTCACCCTCTTCCTCAAAGACATGGGGGATCTGGAGGCGGTCAACGCCGTCTATCGGGAATTCTTCCCCCGCAACCTGCCGACCCGTACCGTGCTGGCCGTGGCAGCCCTGCCGCTGGGCGCCGCCATTCAGATGGACGCCCTGCTCTCCAACGGGGAAGGCACCTTCCCGCAGGCACCCTGCCCGCTGCTGAAACTCTCCCGCAACAGCGACAAGGCACCGCAGGATCCACTCTCGACCCATACCGTCGCCTTCTCCCACTACAACAATATCGGTGCCCAGCTGCCGGTGGATACCGCCACCGGCCAGCTGGTTGCCGGTGGCATCCAGGAGCAGGCGGCCCAGTGCCTGCGCAATATCAAAAACGTGCTGGAGAGCATCGATGTGCCGTTTGACGATATCGTCAAGGTCACCGTCTATCTGACCAGCCTGGTGGATCTGGACGCCGTCAACGAGGTTTACCGCACCTTCTTCCCGGACTCCGCCATCGCCCGCGCCGTCGCCTATCTGCCGGCCCGCAGCGTGATCGCGGCCTCCGCCCTGCCGCAGGGTGCCAGGGTGCAGATGGATGCGGTGATCTCCCACGGTGACGGCACTCCGCCGCAGCTGGTAGAAGACAGACACAATCTGGTGATCATCGCCCGCAATACCGACAAGGCGCCGCGCAGCCCGCTCCATTGCCAGAGCGTCGCCTTCTCTCACTACAACCATATCGCCGGCCAGCTGCCGATCGACATGGCCACCGGCAAGGTGCTGACCGGCTGTATCCGTGAGCAGACCGCCCAGTGCCTCGGCCATATCAAGACCATCGTCGAGAGTATCGGCCACGTGATGGACGATATCGTCAAGGTCAATATCCAGGTGAAGAACATCGAGGATCTGGACGCAGTAAACGCCATCTACACCAACTACTTCCCGAGCTATCTGCCCGCCCGCACCGTCATTGGCGTGAGCGAACTGCCCGCCGGCGCCCTGATCCAGATGGATGCCGTACTCTCCAATGCGGAAAGTACCCCGCCTTTGGTTTAAGAGATTGTTTTAGCAGTAAAAAGACACCGGCTTCGGCCGGTGTCTTTTTACTGAAACTCAAAACGTATCTGAAATAAATTTAGACTGTATTTTTATAAAAAAGCTCGAAAACGTAATAACTATACGACTTCCTCGTAGTTTAAATACTCTTCCACTCTTTTATTTAAATGCTCGTGAGCTGCATTGGAAATATCACATCCCATTGCTTTTCTACCAAGATTTTCAGCTGCAACTAAAGTTGAACCAGAACCAAAAAATGGGTCTACTACCAAATCACCATGACCTGAACTCTGTGATATAAGAGTCTCTATTAATGCAACTGGTTTCTCTGTGGGATAGCCACGATGAACGCGTTTGCACTCCAAAACGTCAGGTACACCAAGGTCATTTAATTTCCTTTTTCCTTTTTCAAAGAAAAGGATAAATTCATATTTTGCTCTATAATGATATCCCATCCCAATTGCCATTTTATTCCATACTATGGGCTTCCAAAACTTAAAGCCAACTTTCTCTGCAATGGGTTTGACATAAAACATTGTTTCTTGATCACAAAACAAATAGAAATGTGAGTTTTTCTTTAACACTCGATAAAGCTCTATAAATAAGCTTTCAAATCTCTCATTTGGAAAGATATCAAACCATTGATTATTTGAACCATCACTTACTTTGAGTCGTGTTGTCGTCCCAATTTTACGGTGTTTTTCAAGAGATTCATATGGAGGGTCTGTGATAACAAGATCAACGCTTGCATCTGCAAGCGTTGACAACCAACTCACGGCATCATTACAAAATAGATTCATTTTCCCTACTTAAAAATAACTACAAAGTTTACCACTCAAGTATACCGTTGATGGTTCACCAGGCTCTAATGTCCGGCAATCAACACAGTAACTTTGATCACCTTGAGGATTCGTTGGTGTCACGCGTGCGGGGGTTTGACCAAAAGCCTCTGGATGGCGATGAAAAACATGTTCACTACCATGTGTGTCAGAGCACCGAGGGCAGGACTTGTATTCATGGCCCAACTGATCACGCTTATGTAAAACGCCGATATTCAATTGTTTACTACAACATTGGCAAGGCATCTAAATACTCCCTATTTTAGGCTTTGAAAAATTCAGAGTTCATCAGCACTCTGATCTCTATTTCATAGTAATGATTTTAAACATATCAATACTAAGGCCTAACCTACTGTCAAAAGGGTCTTGTATGAAGCCTTTTTATCTTACTTTGAGATCCTCGTCATTATGTTTATTGAATCATATAAATTCAGAAACCCTGACGAGGTATAAGATTTGTCGTGTAAAAAAAGCGCCTCCATAAGGAGGCGCTTTTCAATTCAGTACCAAGCAATCAGTAATTACAGGGACTCTGCGGTCGCAACCACGTTTTCCACGGTAAAGCCGAATTCCTTGAACAGCAGCTCGGCCGGGGCGGACTCACCGAAGGTGGTCATACCGATGATCTTGCCGCCGAAGCCCACGTACTTGTACCAGTAGTCGGCGATGCCCGCTTCGATGGCGACACGCTTGGTGACGCTGGACGGCAGGACGGACTCCTTGTACTCGGCAGATTGGGCGTCGAACACGTCGGTGGCCGGCAGGGAGACCACACGCACGGCGCGGCCCTTGGCGGTCAGCTGCTCATAGGCGGCGACGGCCAGCTCCACTTCGGAACCGGTGGCGATCAGGAGAAGCTCCGGGGTACCGGCGCAATCCTTCAGCACATAGCCACCCTTGGCCACATCGGCCAGTTGCTGGGCGGTACGGTCCATCTGGGGCAGGTTCTGACGGGAGAAGATCAGGGAGGTCGGACCGTCGGTACGCTCGATGGCGTGCTTCCAGGCGATGGCGGACTCTACCTGATCACAGGGGCGCCAGGTGCTCATGTTCGGGGTCAGACGCAGGGAGGCGATCTGCTCGACCGGCTGGTGAGTCGGGCCATCTTCACCCAGACCGATGGAGTCGTGGGTGTAAACGAAGATGGCACGCTGCTTCATCAGGGCGGCCATGCGCAGGGCGTTGCGGGCGTACTCCATGAACATCAGGAAGGTGGCGCCGTAGGGGATGAAACCACCGTGCAGGGCGATGCCGTTCATGATGGCGGACATGGCGAACTCGCGCACACCGTAGTGAATGTAGTTGCCGGAGGCATCTTCATTGGTCAGGGACTTGGAGCCGGACCACATGGTCAGGTTGGACGGCGCCAGATCGGCGGAACCACCCATGAACTCCGGCAGCAGCTTGCCGAACGCTTCCAGGGCGTTCTGGGAGGCCTTGCGGGTGGCGATCTTGGCCGGGTTGGCTTGCAGGGTCTCGATGATCTTGGCGGACTCTGCGGCCCAGTTGGCCGGCAGCTCGCCAGTGGTGCGACGCTTGAATTCGGCAGCCAGGGTCGGGTGCGCGGCTTCATAGGCGGCAAACTTGGCAGCCCAGTCGGATTCGAGCTTGGTGCCCTTTTCTTGCGCATTCCACTCGGCGGCGATCTCGGACGGGATGACGAACGGTGCGTGGTCCCATTTCAGGAAGGCACGGGCGGCGGCAATCTCGTCGTTGCCCAGCGGTGAGCCGTGGCAGTCGTGGGAGCCGGACTTGTTCGGGGAACCGTAACCGATGATGGTGCGGCAGCAGATCAGGGTCGGCTTGCCGATCTCGGCCTTGGCGGCTTCGATGGCGGCATTGATGGCTTCCGGGCTGTGACCGTCAACGGCCGGGATGACGTGCCAGCCGTAGGCTTCGAAACGCTTGGGGGTGTCGTCGGTGAACCACCCTTCCACGTGACCGTCGATGGAGATACCGTTGTCATCCCAGAACGCGATCAGTTTACCCAGTTGCAGGGTACCGGCCAGGGAGCAAGCCTCGTGAGAGATACCCTCCATCAGGCAGCCGTCGCCCATGAAGGCGTAGGTGTAATGGTCAACGATGTCGTGACCCGGCTGGTTGAACTGCTCGGCCATGGCCTTCTCGGCGATCGCCATGCCCACGGCATTGGTGATGCCCTGACCCAGCGGGCCAGTGGTGGTCTCGATGCCGGGGGCATAACCGTACTCCGGGTGACCCGGGGTGCGAGAGTGCAGTTGGCGGAAGTTTTTCAGATCATCGATGGAGAGGTCGTAACCGGAGAGATGCAGCAGGGAGTACAGCAGCATGGAGCCGTGGCCGTTGGACAGCACGAAGCGGTCACGGTCGGCCCACTTGGGGTTATTCGGGTTGTGCTTGAGGTGGCCACGCCACAGCACTTCGGCGATATCTGCCATTCCCATGGGGGCGCCCGGGTGACCGGAGTTGGCTTTTTGAACGGCATCCATACTCAATGCGCGAATGGCATTGGCAAGCTCTTTACGAGAAGGCATCTGTATCTCCTGCGATTGCTTCATTTGATGGCCAAGATTAAGGCGCGTTATTGTCCCAGCAGGGCGGGCGCGGTGCAAATATTATCTGGGCGAATAAAGTGGCTTTGGGAGCACAATCGCTTTTCTGGCCCGGGAAAACGATTCAATCCGCCCCCTCCCTTACCTCCATGGAGGTGGATCCAGGCTGCACCTTGGCCCGGCCGGGTCCAACCCCAAATAGTGCTGGCAATCACCCTGTGACCTAATTAAAATAGACGTCCAGATGTAGATACCTCTACAGACATACTGTCATTTTCCGGTTATGGCCAAGGCGATAACCCCATACGAATCGAGAACCAATCATGGCAAAGCTGTTTACTTCCGAGTCGGTCTCCGAAGGCCATCCCGATAAAATTGCCGACCAGATCTCCGATGCGGTGCTGGACGCCATCCTGGTGCAAGACACCAAGGCCCGCGTCGCCTGCGAGACTCTGGTCAAGACCGGTATGGTGATGGTGGCCGGTGAAGTAACCACCTCTGCCTGGGTCGACATCGAGCAGATCGTGCGCGACACCGTGCGCGAGATAGGTTACACCCACTCCGACATGGGCTTCGATGCCGACTCCTGCGCCGTGCTGAACGCCATCGGCAAGCAGTCCCCGGACATCAACCAGGGTGTCGACCGTACCGACCCGCTGGAGCAGGGCGCCGGTGACCAGGGCCTGATGTTCGGCTACGCCACCAACGAAACCGACGTGCTGATGCCCGCCCCCATCACCTACTCTCACCTGCTGGTGAAGCGTCAGGCCGAAGTGCGCAAGAACGGCACCCTGCCGTGGCTGCGCCCGGATGCCAAGAGCCAGCTCACCTTCGCCTACGACAGCGAAGGCAAGATCCTGGGTGTGGATGCCGTGGTGCTCTCTACCCAGCATTGCGACTCCATCAGCCACAAGGATCTGGTGGAAGCGGTGCGCGAGGAGATCATCAAGCCGGTGCTGCCGGCCGAGTGGATCAACAAGGACACCAAGTACTTCATCAACCCGACCGGCCGTTTCGTCATCGGCGGCCCCATGGGTGACTGCGGCCTGACCGGTCGCAAGATCATCGTCGACACCTACGGCGGCATGGCCCGTCACGGTGGTGGCGCCTTCTCCGGCAAAGATCCGTCCAAAGTGGACCGTTCTGCCGCCTACGCCGCCCGCTACGTGGCCAAGAATATCGTTGCCGCCGGTCTGGCTGCCCGCTGTGAAGTCCAGGTCTCCTACGCCATCGGCGTGACCGAGCCGACTTCCATCAGCGTCGAGACCTTCGGCACCGGCAAGGTCGCCGAGGAGCTGCTGGTCAAGCTGGTGCGCGAGTTCTTCGAGCTGCGCCCCTACGGCCTCATCGAGATGCTGGATCTCAAGCGTCCCATCTACCAGGCAACTGCCGCCTACGGCCACTTCGGCCGTGACGAGTTCCCCTGGGAGAAGACCGACAAGGCCGCTCTGCTGCGCGACGCCGCCGGTCTGTAAGGCTGGCCGTTGTGATAAAAGGGGAGCCTGGCTCCCCTTTTGCTTATCCGCTACCCGACGAGACCTCGATGTCTGCCACCAGAGCCCAACTCGACGCTTCCCTGCTCCAGCTGCTGCACCAGCGGGTCGACGCCTGCTTAGTGCAGGCGGAGGCACGCCTTGGCCGCCCCTTCCCGCGCCCGCAGGTGCACTGCAACATGCGGGGCCGAGCGGCGGGGTCGGCACGGCTGCAAACCTGGGAGCTGCGCTTCAACCCCGCCCTCTATCAGGCCAATCAACAGGCCTTTCTGGCCGAGGTGGTGCCCCATGAGGTGGCGCACCTGCTGGTCTATGCGCTCTGGGGGGAAGGACGCGGCAAGTCGCGGGTGCTGCCCCACGGCCGCCAGTGGCAGTCAGTGATGCGGGAGGTGTTTGCGCTCGCCCCCAACACCACCCACAGCTTCGATCTCGCCGTGCTGGCCCAGCGCACCCATGCCTACGCCTGTGCCTGCCAGCAGCATCAGCTCTCGGTGCGTCGTCACAACAAGGTGGTGCGCGGCGAGGCCCGCTATCACTGCCGCCGCTGTCGCCAGCCCCTGGTGCTGACAGCGGATTGAGTCAACCCGTGTCGCGCCCCTGTGATAGGGTACGCGGCTTCTTCATTCACTCGTTTCATTGCCAAGGATCTTCATGTTTCGCCCTCTGATTTCCCTCTGCCTGGCCCTGCTGGTCAGTGCCCCGGCCCATGCCCAGGCCCCCCAGACCTTTCGCGCCGCCAAGCAGGATCTGAACAAGCTCTATCAGAGCCACCCCACCACCTTCTATTGCGGCTGCAACATCAAGTTCAGCGGCAAACAGATGGCCCCGGACTGGGAGAGCTGCGGCTACCTGCCGCGCAAGCAGGCCAATCGCGCCTCTCGCATCGAGTGGGAGCACGTGGTACCCGCCTGGGAGTTCGGCCACCAGCTCCAGTGCTGGCAAGAGGGCGGGCGCAAGAACTGCGGCAAGAGCGACGAGTTCAACAAGATGGAGGGGGACATGCACAACCTCTTCCCCGCCATCGGCGAGGTGAACGGCGATCGGGCCAACTACCGCTTCTCCGACTGGAACGGCAAGCCGAACCAGTACGGCAAGTGCCAGATGCTGGTGGACTTCAAGGATCGCCGGGTGCAGCCGCCCAAGGGGCCGGTGCGCGGCCAGATAGCCCGTGCCTACCTCTACATGGGCCAGCAGTATGGGCTGCGCCTGGCCGCCCAACAGCGTAAACTGTTCGAGGCCTGGGACAGGCAGTACCCGGCCGACCGCTGGGAGTGCGAGCGCAACAGCCGCATCGGCAAACTGCAGGGCAATACCAACCCCTTCATTGAAAAGCAGTGCCAATAGCCCCATTTGACAGGGAAGGGACACCCCCTTCCTATCATGAAACGTTTCAATATCTGTCGCGAGAGGCTGTCAGCAAGGTAAAGAGCAGCGCAGGAACCGGAGTGTATGTGAATACATGAGGATTCCGAGCAGCACATGAGCCTTGATCACTGCCTCGCAGTAAGATATTGAAGCGTTTCCAAGCAAGAGACTGTGATCAGCCATGCGCATTCCACGTATCTATGAACCGGCCGCCCTGCAGGTGGGCCAGACTCTCGCCCTGTCGGAAGACGGTGCCAACCACATCGGCCGGGTGCTGCGGATGCAGCCGGGTCAGCAGCTCGAGCTGTTCAACGGCGACGGCAACCAATATGCCGCCACCATCACTGCCGTCGGCAAGAAGTCGGTGGACGTGCGCATCGACAGCTGCGAGGCCCGCTCGGTGGAATCCCCCTTCGCCATTCATCTGGGCCAGGTGATCAGCCGTGGCGACAAGATGGACTTCACCATCCAGAAATCCGTGGAGCTCGGCGTCACCTGCATCACCCCGCTCTTCTCCGAGCGCTGCGGCGTCAAGCTGCCCGCGGACAGGCTGGAGAAAAAACGCGAGCAGTGGCAGAAGGTGGTGATCAGCGCCTGCGAGCAGTGCGGCCGCAATCTAGTGCCCAAGGTACGCATGCCCATGGAGCTGGACGCCTGGCTGGCGGAAGAGACCCAGGAGCTCAAGCTCAACCTGCACCCGCGCGCCCCTTACAGCATCAACACCCTGCCGGTCCCCGAGCACGGGGTGCGGCTGCTGATCGGCCCGGAAGGGGGCTTGTCCAGCGACGAGATCGCCCGTACCGTGCAAGAGGATTTCAAGGAGATGCTGCTGGGGCCGCGGGTGCTGCGCACCGAAACCGCCGCCCTGACCGCCATCACTGCGCTGCAGTGCCGCTTCGGCGATCTCGCCTGAAACAGGTTTTAAGAATCTCACTCGCAATCGAGCCACCAGAAGGAATCTCGGATGACCATCAAACTCGGCATCGTGATGGACCCCATCTCGGCCATCAACATCAAGAAGGACTCCAGCTTCGCCATGCTCGAAGAGGCGCAAAAGCGTGGCTATGAGCTCTTCTATCTGGAGATGAAGGATCTTTACATGCAGGCCGGTCGCGCCTTTGGCACCATGCGCCCGCTGACCGTCAAGCATGACTACGCCCACTGGTTCAGCCTGGGCGAGGTGATCGATCAGCCGCTCTCCAGCCTGGACGTGATCCTGATGCGCAAGGATCCCCCCTTCGACACCGAGTTCATCTACGCCACCTACATGCTGGAGCGAGCCGAGGACGAGGGTTGCCTCATCGTCAACAAGCCCCAGAGCCTGCGCGACGCCAACGAGAAGCTCTACACCGCCTGGTTTGCCGAGCACACCCCGACCACCCTGGTCACTCGCCGCGCCGACAAGCTGCGCGCCTTCCACGCCGAGCACAAGGACGTGATCCTGAAGCCCCTGGATGGCATGGGCGGCGCCTCCATCTTCCGCATGAAGGAAGATGACGCCAACGTGGGGGTCATCATCGAAACCCTCACCGCCCACGGCAGCCAGTACTGCATGGCCCAGACCTTCCTGCCCGCCATCAAGGACGGCGACAAGCGGGTGCTGGTGGTGGACGGCGAGCCCGTGCCCTACTGCCTGGCCCGGATCCCGGCCCAGGGGGAGACCCGTGGCAACCTGGCGGCCGGCGGCCGCGGCGAGGCGCGCCCCTTGAGCGAGGCTGACTGGGCCATTGCCCGTGCGGTCGGCCCCACCCTCAAAGAGAAGGGGCTGATCTTCGTCGGGCTCGACATCATAGGCGATCGCCTGACCGAGATTAACGTCACCAGCCCGACCTGCATCCGCGAAATCGAGGCGGCCTTCCCGGTGCATATCACCGGCATGCTGATGGATGCCATCGAACGCCGGCTGGGACAGTGACCCTGATTGACGGGCCGGGGAATGCCCTCTCGAGGCCGTCACCCAGACAGTGACACCACAGGGGCCAACGCGGCCCCTGCTCTTTTCGGTTGCGTGACGATGTGAGCCAGCGCCCGGACTTCCGGTTTCTCTGCGCGAAAAAGCGGTTTTGCCCGCCGCCGTCAACTGCCATAATCACCCCAAATACCTTTGCACTCTTTGATATCTATGCAAACACTGCAAAACCATTTTCTGCTCGCCATGCCGAGCCTCACGGACGTCTACTTCGAACGCTCCCTGGTCTATCTGTGCGAGCACAGCAGCGAGGGAGCCATGGGACTGGTGGTCAACATCCCGGTGGACATGTCCCTGGACGCCATGCTGACCAAGCTCAAGCTGAACCCGCCCGCCACCGCCGAGATGAAACAGCCGGTGCTGCAGGGCGGCCCGGTCCATGCTGATCGCGGTTTCGTGCTGCACAGCTTCAGGCCCGGCTTCAACTCCACCCTGCAGGTGAGCGACGAGATGATGGTCACCACCTCCAAGGACATCCTCGAGACCCTGGGCACGGACGAGGCCCCTGACCACTGGCTGGTGGCGCTGGGCTATGCCGGCTGGAGCGCAGGGCAGCTCGAGCAGGAGCTGGTGGATGGCGCCTGGCTGGTGATCCCCCCCAACCCCAGGCTGGTGTTCGACACCCCCATTCACCAGCGCTGGCAGCAGGCCGCCGCCAGCATAGGCGTCAATCCCCTGCATCTCTCCAGCCAGGTGGGGCACAGCTGATGATGTTTGACACGCACATCCACCAGCGCTGGCAGCAGGCCATTGTCGTCATCAGCATAGGCGTCAATCCCCTGTATCTCTCCAACCAGGTGGGACACAGCTGATGATGTTTGACACGCGCATTCACCAGCGCTGGCAGCAGGCCATTGTCGTCATCAGCATAGGCGTCAACCCTCTGCATCTCTCCAGCCAGGTGGGGCACAGTTAGATCCCTTGTCACGCTCTTTAGTTGGTGCAGTTCCCATTTAGTGCCCCTCATCCCCAGCCCTTCTCCCGCGAGGGGAGAAGGGGGTAAATCGGCACGTTTCGGATATATCTGCGGCAACCTGTCAGCTAAAACGGAGTTAGCCAGATTCGAGCGAGCATAACCTCACCCTAGCCCTCTCCCTTCGGGAGAGGGCTAGGGTGAGGGGATACGACATCTTTTTATTCATCTTTTTTCGAGGACATCCATGTCATCACGCAGCATCATGGGCTTTGACTACGGCACCAAGAGCATCGGCGTCGCCATCGGCCAGGAGCTCACGGGCACGGCCCAACCCCTTCGTTCCCTCAAGGCCAACGACGGCATTCCCAACTGGGACGAAATTGAAAAGTTGCTCAAGGAGTGGCAGCCGGATCTGCTCATCGTCGGCCTGCCACTGAACATGGATGGCACGGATCAGGAGATCACGGTGCGGGCCCGCAAGTTCGGCAACCGCCTCCATGGCCGCTTCGGCAAGCCGGTGGAGTTCAAGGACGAGCGGCTCACCACCACGGACGCCCGCGCCCGCCTGTTCGAGCGCGGCGGCTACAAGGCGCTGGACAAGGGCAGCGTGGACGGGGTCTCCGCCCAGCTAATCGTCGAAGCCTGGATGGAAGAACAATACGGTTGAACCCGGGGGCCGGCCAGGCCCCCTGCATCAGGCATCTCCCGCCGGCGCCAGCGCCGCCCCTCCCCCGCCCCACGGGAACAGGGCCAGTCCCTGCGCCGCCATGCCATAGAGCCGCTTCGTCTCATTGCGCAGCCACATCACCTTGGCATCCTGGTTGTGGCGCTTGTGCCACAGCAGGATGAAGGCTATCTCCAGTTGAACATAGAGTGCCTCAGGGAGCGGCAGGGGCATGGCGATCAGGTTGCCGTGGTGGCGGGCGGCATAGCCAGCGCAATAGGAGGGCACCACCGCAATCAGCTCGTGACACGACTGGGAGGCGATGTGCAGGGCCTGCTCGAAGCTTGCGACCATGATGGGCACCTCACGCCTTTGCCCCTCGTCCTCCAGCAGATCGTCCAGCGCCCAGCTGTCGCTGGCCTCCCACACCACGCTTATCTGGGGACAGGCCAGAAAGTTCTCCAGCGACCACGTCCGCCCGAGCAGGGGGTGATCCTTGCGCAGGAACACCACGGGGCGATCGGTGAACAGCACCTCGTGGTCGATGTAATAGGGCAGCCGGTTGACCCTGGCCTGGGAGCGACCATGGGTCTCCCGGGCGCAGAAGCCGAGATCCGCATCCCCGTTGACGATGTCGTTGAGGGAGTGGTGATCCCACCCCAGCATCCTGACCACAGAGTGGGGGTACTTCTGGTAGATGGTCATGGGCAACTCGCTCAGGAAGCTGATGCCAAAGGGAGACTCCATCACCAGGCTGAAGCGGGCCCCCTCGGGGATCGCCTCGCTGTTGAGGGTACTGATGCTCTCGGTGAGCTGGAACCAGGTCTTGAGCTCCTCCTCCAGGGTCAGGGAGAGCTGGGTCGGCTGCAGCCCCTGCCGCACCCGCACCAGAAGGGGATCGTCAAACCAGTCCCGCAGCTTGGCGAGCGCCTTGCTCACCGTCGAGGGGGTGACGCAGAGCTTCTTGGCCGCCCCTGACACGCTGCGCTCCTGCATCAGGTGCTTGAAGACCACCAGCAGGTTCAAATCCAGTTCACCCAGGTTGCGCATCTTTCCTCTCCCCTTATCCCCGCGACCGCGCTTTGCGCAGCGCGAGCCATGGTAACAGCCCTTTGACGGCCAGGTAACTGAGCAGGGTCAGCAACAGGGCAGAGATCAGCATCCCGGATGGGGCAACGCCAAGCTGGCCCAGTAGCCAGATATAGAGGCCGGAGAGGCTGATCTGCATGATGCAGAGCAGGGCACTGGCAAATGCCGCCTGGTGCTGGCACTCCGCCAGCGCCTCCCCCATCGCCACCCCGAAACCGCAGGAGAAGCCGATGCAGACCAGGGCAAAGCCCGGCAGCAGTAAGCGAATGTTGCCTCCCAGCTGCCAGTGGCCGAGCAGGAGGCAGGCCGCCAGCAGATAGGCTAGATGGGAAAGCGCCAGCACCCTGTGCTTGCCCTGCCAGCGCAGCAGCAACGGTGTCAGGAAGGACGTTGACATGCTCACCCCGGCCATCACCATCATCACGATGGCGTACTGCTCCGTGGTGAAGCCAAGCCCCTGCATCAGGATCAGCGGCGAGACGCTCACATAGACCAGGATGGCAGTCACGCTGGCGCTGGTCAGCAGCGAGTGCAGCATGAAGCGTGAGGATCGCAGCAGAGCAAAGGGCCGGGTTGTTCCCCCCTGCTGGCGTGCCGGGCGGGTTTCCCTGAGCAGCAGCAGGTTGACCAGGCCGCTGACGGCGGCCACCAGCGCCATCGCCACGAAGATCCCGCGCCAGTCGAAGCGGGACAGGATGAGATAACCGAGCACAGGCGCCAGCACCGGGATGACGCAGATAACCCCGTTGATCATGGAGAGCGCCATCGCCAGCCGCGCCTGGTTCAGCACATCCCGCAGCACGGTAAAGGTCATGATATAGAGCGCCCCCGCCCCAGCCCCCTGCCAGAAACGGCCCAGATAGAACTGACCGATCCCCGTCGCATTGGCCGCCACCAGGGAGGCGATGACAAAGATGAGGGCGCCCCCCAGCACCACCCAGCGCCGGCCATGGCGATCCGCAATGATCCCACCCAGCAGTACGGTGGCCGCCATGCCGAACAGGTAAATGGAGAAGGCGGTGTGGATCTGCGCCTCGCTCGCCTGCAGGGTCTGCGCTATCTGGGGCACCGCCACCAGATAGAGATCGATCCCGACCGGATAGAGGATGATCATCAGGAAACTGCACAGCAGGAAAATACCCATGGATGCTCCATTGCAGAGGGCCTCGCCCACGCAGACCATTGATCGACGACCGTTGACGGCATGGGGGACCGGATGAATATGCGGAGCACTATAGGGGGGGCCTCCCTTCGTACCTAGTGAAGAGATGGCGATCGGGAGATTCCAATTTGGAAATTCTATGGCAAGTGGTGTGCCATTGTGGCCATCAGATGAGGCGTGACGGCGCCGGCGACGCCAAAGAGTACGCCGGGCAATCCCGGCGTACTCGCTTCAATCAACGGGGCCGAGCTGTCACTCGGCCAGCTGACTCAGGATGGCGTGGGCCGTCTCTACCCTGGCCTGGATGGGATAGTTGCGATTGGCCAGCATGACAATGCCAATCCCCTTGGCTGGCACAAAGGCCACATAGGCACCAAAGCCGCCGGTGGAGCCGGTCTTGTTGAAGAGCACCTGGCTACCCGTCTCGTTGGGGGCGGGCGTCGTCGGGTTGGCCTCGAGGATCACCTTGGCCGAATTGCCTGCAAGCAAGGTCTCTTCGGTCACGGGATAGGTGTAACTCTCCCAGCCGAGCCCCTGAGTCATGGCACCCACCGAGTAAACCCCCTTGTGGGTCAGGGCAATCGCCTGCTGCATCGCCTCGTCCCCGGTGCCTGTCATGTTGGCACCGACAAACGTCAGCAGATCCGCCGAGCTGGTCTTGATGCCATAGGCCTCGTCCGCCAGGACCCCCGGGTTGACCCTGATAGGCTTGTCCTCTTTCGAGTAGCCATAGGCGTAGTTCGCCATGGCCTCGGCAGGGACCTTGAGATAGGTGTGCTCGAGACCGAGCCCGGGCAGCAGGGTCTGGCTCATCAACTGTTCAAAGGGTTGGCCCAGGCTCTGGGCCGCGAGATGGCCGAACAGGCCGATGCTGGGGTTGGAGTACTGGCGATGGCTGCCCGCCCGATAGGCAGGCGTCCACTGGCGATAGTAGGCACGCATCTTGTCGATGGAATCCACCTCATCGGGGAATTGCAGCGGCAAGCCCCCGGCGCTGTAGGTGGCAAGCTCGGCCATGGTGATACCGTCAAAAGCCGATCCCTTCAGCCAGGGCCCATGCTGACTCACCTTGTCATCGAGCTTGAGCGCCCCCTTCACCACGGCATAAGCCCCAAGCGTTGCCGTAAGAGTCTTGCTGACCGATCCAATCTCGAACAGGGTCTGCTCGCTGACACGGGCGCCGCTCTCCCGGTTGGCCACCCCGTAGTTGAAGTAATGGGCCTTGCCATCTTTCAGCACCGCCACCGCCATGCCCGGGATCCGGTGCTCCTTGAGCACGGGCCGGATACTGGCATCCACCAGGGGGCGCAGGGGATCGGCCTGGGTGTCCGCCGTGGCCTGGGCCAAACCGGCCCAGAGCAGCGTGCTCGCCATCAGCAATGTCATCCGCACCTGTTGTTGCATGGTCATTTGTCCTCTCGGTTGTTTTGGTTCGCCGCACCAGCGACGAGCTATGGGGCCAGCATAACGAGCCAAGGTGTGCTGGATGTGAAGTGGCGTGAAGTATCGTCGCTGTTGCCAGGAAGGCTTTCAGCCAACCCCCCTTGTGAGTCCAGCCATCCCATGCCACCGCCTCGGGCAGGCACAAGCCATATAGAAGAGGGGAGCCAATGGCTCCCCTCTTTCATTATCCAACCAGATCAACGCAGGGCTCAGGCCTGCTTGCTCTTGGGTGGGTTGTCCCAGATCCCTGCTTCCAGCTGGCTGCGGATCTCGGGGTACTTGTTGGCATCGAAGGTGGGAACGCGACCCACCTTGAGCTGATCGTTGTAGTCCTTGGCCAGCTTGATGGCGACACCAGAGAGCAGCAGGATGGCGATCAGGTTGACGATGGCCATCAGCCCCATGGAAACGTCCGCCAGGGCCCACACAGTCGGCAGCTCACCCACGGAGCCGAACATCACCATGCCCAGCACGAACATCCGGAACAGCATCAAGCCGCCCTTGTGGTTGTGCTCCAGGAACACCAGGTTGGTCTCGGCGTAGGAGTAGTTCGCGACGATGGAGGTGAAGGCGAAGAAGAAGATGGCCGCCGCGATGAAGATGTTGCCACCACCACCGACCTGGGAGGAGAGCGCACGCTGGGTCAGCTCGACCCCGGTGACCCCTGAACCTGGCTCAAACTGGCCGGACATCAAGATGATGGCGGCAGTACAGGTACAGATGACGATGGTGTCGAGGAAGACCCCCAGCATCTGCACATAACCCTGGGACGCCGGGTGCGGCGGATAGGGCGTCGCGGTCGCGGCGGCATTGGGCGCAGAGCCCATGCCGGCTTCGTTGGAGAAGAGACCACGCTTGATGCCGTTGATCATCGCCTGGGAGATGGCGTAACCCATGGCCCCTGAACCCGCCTGCTCGATGCCGAAGGCAGACTTGATGATCAGGACAAAGACCCCGGGCAGCTCGCTGATGTTCATGGCCACCACGAACAGTGCCATCAGGATGTAGGCCAGCGCCATGAAAGGCACCACCAGTTCGGCGAAGCGGGCGATACCGCGGATGCCACCGAAGATGATGAGACCGGACAGCACCACCAGTGCCAGGCCGCTCACCCAGTCAGGGATGCCGAAGGCGACGTTCATGGCCAGGCTGATGGAGTTGGCCTGCACCGCATTGAACACCAGACCGAAGGCCAGCAGCAGACAGAGGGAGAAGACCACGCCCATCCAGCGCATGCCGAGACCGCGCTCCATGTAGTAAGCCGGACCGCCGCGATAGTTGCCGTCTTCATCCTTGACCTTGTAGAGCTGGGCCAGGGTACTCTCGACGAAGGCGGTGGCCATGCCGATGAAGGCGATCAGCCACATCCAGAAGATGGCACCAGGCCCCCCCAGATAGATGGCGACGGCCACACCGGCCAGGTTGCCGGTGCCCACACGGGCAGCCAGGCTGGTACACAGGGCCTGGAAGGAGGAGATGCCGGCACTGTCGGATTTGCGGCTATTGCGCAATACCGAGAACATGTGGCCGAAGTGACGGACCTGGATAAACCCCAGGCGGAAAGTAAAGAAGAGTCCGACCCCGATGAGCAGGTAAATGAGCACGGCTCCCCACATCAGGTCGTTAATCATTGCAATCAAGGTGTCCATAATTCTCTCGTTGTTATCACATCCATGGTCAGTCTGCGCTGACCGCTCTCTGTCAATTTCCGAATTAGCATTGCGCCGAAGGGGCGGAATCTAGCATAGGGAGGGAATTCAGAATAGTGATAGGGCTCACTGGAAAGACAAAAAACGAGCGGTTTGATGCAAAAAAGCTTCATTTAGCACGCAAATAATCAACAAAACTTGATGCATCACTCCACATCCGACAATGAAGACCCAAAGGAGAATCATTCTACCATGACTCCCATGGCAGTAAAAATGGATGAAAGAAAAGACCCCGGGAAGACAAGCGTTTGCCTCTGAAGCCACCCAGACAGGGGGGTGTCACGCCAAACGTTTTACACGTAATTAAATTTCAAGTAGCTGACAATAGTATTTGTGTGACGCACTGCACAGAATGGAGAATCAACTAAAAAAGTTGCTTTTTTGCCGGTCGCCGGCCGCTGGTATAAAATTAATAAAAATCGTTTTTTATCATACACTTTCATCCCATCACGCCCCCCCCTTCCACCACCTGGGTAATTCGCATACAAGCCCCCCTATTGCAGGAAGCGCCACATCCGTATTAATTAGGCAGGCAGTGGCGATGGGCCTTCCCCATCGTGCTTTTCTGAGCCTGAGTCGCCGGGATTTTGTAATTTAATTTCAGAACGGCCGTCTCACGCCCGCCACCCCCGAGCCTGCGCCCTCGCCAAGAGAGTGCGCCCTCATAAAGAGATGATATTTGCCATGGCCGATAAATTAACCCAGCTGAAAGCCCTGACCACAGTTGTCGCCGATACCGGTGATATCGAAGCCATCAAGCGCTACCAGCCCATCGATGCCACCACCAACCCCTCCCTGGTGTTGAAGGCATCCGAGATCCCCGAGTACGCGGCGCTGATCGAAGACGCCATCAGCTGGGCCAAGTCCCAGAGCCAGGACAAGGCACAGCAAATCATCGACGCGGGCGACAAGCTGGCGGTCAACATCGGTCTGGAAGTGCTGAAAATCGTTCCGGGCCGCATCTCCACCGAGGTGGATGCCCGTCTCTCCTTCGACACCGACGCCAGCATCGCCAAGGCCCGCAAGCTGATCCGCCTCTACAACGAAGCCGGCATCAGCAACGATCGCATCCTGATCAAGCTGGCCTCCACCTGGGAAGGCATTCGCGCCGCCGAAGTGCTGGAGAAAGAAGGCATCCAGTGCAACCTGACTCTGCTGTTCTCCTTCGCCCAGGCCCGCGCCTGTGCCGAAGCTGGCGCCTTCCTGATCTCCCCGTTCGTGGGCCGCATCCTCGACTGGTACAAGGCCAAGCACAACCGTGACTACACCGCGAGCGAAGATCCGGGCGTGGTCTCCGTCACCGCCATCTACGACTACTACAAGCAGCACGACTACCAGACCGTGGTGATGGGTGCGAGCTTCCGCAACACTGGCGAGATCCTGGAACTGGCTGGCTGTGACCGCCTGACCATAGGCCCGGCCCTGCTGGAAGAGCTCAGCAAGACCGAAGGTACCGTGGTGCGCAAGCTGAACTACACCGGTGAGCGCAAAGCCAAGCCGACCCCCATGACCGAAGCGCAGTTCCGCTGGGAGCTGAACCAGGACGCCATGGCGGTCGAGAAGCTGGCAGAAGGCATCCGTCTGTTCGCCGTCGATCAGGGCAAACTGGAAACCATGCTGGCCAGCCACCTGTAAAAGACGGCCTAAGCCATCTCGGGCAGCCTCTTCCACAGGAGGGGTTGCACCGATAAAACCGGGCTCCCGCAAGGGCAGCCCGGTTTTTTTTATCTGCCTTCCCGTTTGTCACAACTTGGTCATAAAAACGTTTTATTTTCAAATGCGTCGTGTTATACGGATGGTGAAAACCATAAAACCAAGGAGGGAGCCATGGACATGTTCAACTTCGATTTTGACGAGGTCGTTGAGCTGGGTTCACGTAGCCGCGGGACAACGGGAAAGAAACGTAAATGGCGTGAGATCGAGGCGCTCAAAGACAAGCACCGCCTGCAGAAGGAGCTGCAAGCCATCGATATCGCCTATGAAGGTTCGGAAGAACTGGAGCTGTAGCGCCACCGCCGTCACGATGACGGCACAGACGTGCTGACACATAAAACAAACGTCCCGGCCAAGCCGGGGCGTTTGTTTTTTAGTCCACCTGCCATTCAGGACGAGGGGGGCAACGAGAGCTGCTTGGCCAGCGCCTGGAAGTGCTGGCTCACCTCGACCCCGAACAGGGGATCATTGATGGCCCTGTTCTGCCAGAGCTGCTCGAGATGGCGCCAGTCATCCTCGGTCAGGGAGTCACGCAGATGAGGGAAGATCACCCCCTCCTCGTAGTTCATGTGCGCCTCCTGCTGCTCGATGAACTGCTCCAGCTTGGCGGTAAACTGCTCCAGCGGAATGACCGCATCCATCAGGATCATCTCCACCATCTCCTTGAGTTCGGTGCCGGCCACCAGCAGGCTGGCATGCTCCTCATGCAGGCGGTTGGCGACCTCTCCCTCCACCACCCTGTATTTCAGGTAGTAGTCATAGATCATGTCTTCCTTGGGGTGATGGTGCTTGTCGGAGACCTCCCGCAGGTAGTCCACCACGTCCCGCAGCAGGAAATAGCTCACCTGCTGTTCATGGCGGATGGCGGCCAGCTTGTGCTTGAGCAGCGTCAGCAGCCTGGCGATGTTGAGATGGTCCTTATGCAAACTGGATAACATGGGCACTCCTTGCACTGAATTGAAAAAGATCCTGTCTCGAGTATACGGTCATTTATTACGCGAACTTTGCACTCAATCAAGTCAGATGCACACAATCCTCGCCCGACCGCCGGTACCAGCCCAAGCGACGCAGGCGACCTGGCAACCCTGCACGCCCTTGCCCCCCAGAGGCGGGAAAGGCGGTCAGACCGGCACGGGCTGGCTATGGCAGACAGAGAGCCAGTCGATGGGGCTCATCCCCTGCTGCACCAGCAGGCGGTTTGCCTCCGAAAAGTGGCCACACCCGATGAAGCCGCGGTGAGCGGACAATGGGCTGGGATGAGGGGCCGTCAGCACATGATGACGCGCCCGGTCGATGAAGCGCCCCTTCTTCTGGGCATGAGCTCCCCACAGCAGGAAGACCACCCCCTGACAGTGGGAATTGATCCGCTCTATGACCCTGTCGGTGAAGGTCTCCCAGCCCAGATGGGCATGGGAGTGGGCCATGCCCGCCTGCACCGTCAATACCGTATTGAGCAACAGTACCCCCTGGGTTGCCCAGGATTCCAGGAAACCGTGACTGGGTGTGACAAATCCCGGCAGATCCCGCTGCATCTCCTTGTAGATGTTGACCAGGGAGGGGGGCGTACGCACCCCTGGCAGCACGGAGAAGCAGAGGCCGTGCGCCTGATCCGGTCCGTGATAGGGGTCTTGCCCCAGGATCACCACCTTGACACTGTCCAGCTCGGTCAATTTGAAGGCATTGAACACCTCGGTCGCCGGAGGATAGATGACCTTGCCCGCTTCCCGCTCCTCCCTGACGGTCGCCAGGGTTGCCTTGAAATAGTCCTGCTCTTTCTCCGAGCCGATCACATCCTTCCAGGTCAGCACGCCAGTCTCCTCTCTCTGTGAATCCACTACCTCTGACACCCCAATATCCTCAATGAATGCAGCAAGGGGCTCAGGATAGGGGGCCAGGCAGCAAGACGCAACCGTGGCTCGGCTATGGGAGATGGCCGGCCCAGTGTCCGCCTCCCCCCCTGGCGCCCTGTCTATCGAGATGACGATCGATGGCCGCAGCCATCGGCGCACTGGCGGCCACGCCACCTGGCCACCCAGCGGCGCCCTACCCTGATCTGATTAGACACCCACCTCTGACCTTGTAAGGGAAATAACGGCTAAAGATGTAGTTAAATTACTAGATATACCCAATAAAAAATGCATAATTAATATATCTTACTAAATCATAAAAATGATCTATTTTTGATTAATCTCAATGAATTAATCCCTTTAGTTGCGCGCAGAATGCGCCTTTATTGATTTGGATCAATTTTCGTATTATTACCATCGTGGTATATATGACCCCAACGAAGTAAAGGTGTAAGGCAAGGCCCCGTTAAATCATCCCGTCATCAAGGTGGTTTAAAAACATCAGGGTAATGTGCTTACCGTTGAATCCGCTTTCCTATGAGGAGTCATACCATGATCAAGGGCATCCAAATCACCCAGTCCGCCAACGCCGCACTGCTGAACTCTTTCTGGCTGCTGGACGAAGAGAAGCAACAGGCTCGTTGCATCTGCGCCAAGGGCGACAGCTTCGCCGCCGATCAGGAAGTCAGCGTCTCTGACCTGGGCCAGTTCGAATACCGTGAACTGCCGGTCCAGACCGAACCCGTGGTCGAGGGGGGTCAACACCTGAACGTCAACGTGCTGCGCCGCGAGACCCTGGAAGACGCCATCGCCAACCCGGAAAAGTACCCGCAGCTGACCATCCGCGTCTCCGGCTACGCCGTGCGTTTCAACGCCCTGACCCCGGAACAGCAGCGTGACGTGGTCACCCGTACCTTCACCCAGAGCCTGTAATACCCTCTGCGGTCATCTGCACCATGAAAAACGGCCCACGCGGGCCGTTTTTTTATGAGCAGAAGTGCGGATTACCCCCTCCCCGGGTAACGCCTGGCAGCTATCCGTGCTGATTGACCTTCTGCACCGTGACCGGATTGGCGAGTACCTCGTTCATCTTTTGCTCATCAAGCTGATCGCAGTAGCGCGCCACCACCAGGGTCGCCACACCGTTGCCGATAAGGTTGGTCAAGGCACGGGCCTCCGACATGAAGCGATCTATCCCCAGGATCAGCGCCAGTCCGGCGAGCGGCAGGTGCCCCACCGCCGAGATGGTGGCCGCCAGCACGATGAAGCCGCTGCCGGTGACCCCGGCCGCCCCCTTGGAGGAGATGAGCAGCACCACCAGCAGGGTGAATTGCTGGAACAGATCCAGCGGCGTATTGGTCGCCTGAGCGATGAAGACGGCCGCCATGGTCAGGTAGATGGAGGTGCCATCCAGGTTGAAGGAGTAACCGGTCGGGATCACCAGGCCCACCACCGACTTCTTGCAGCCGAGCGCCTCCATCTTCACCAGCATGCGCGGCAATACGGATTCGGAAGAGGAAGTGCCCAGTACGATCAGCAGCTCTTCCCGAATATAGGAAATAAAGCGCACTATGCTGAAGCCATTTGCCCTGGCAATGCTGCCCAGCACCATGAAGATGAATAACAGGCAAGTCACATAGAAGCAGGCAATTAACTGGCCGAGCTGAACCAGCGAACCGATACCATATTTCCCTATGGTAAACGCCATGGCACCAAAGGCGCCAACCGGTGCCAGTTTCATGATCATGTTGATGATGCCGAAAATAACCTGGGAGAAGCTGTCGATCATATTGAAGACTAATTTCCCCTTCTCGCCGATATGATGCAGGGAGAAGCCAAACAACACCGCAAACAGCAACACCTGAAGAATGTTGCCGCTGGCAAAGGCACCGATCACGCTGGCCGGGATCACGTCCAGCAGGAAGGCGATGATGCCCTGGGACTTGGCTTGTTCGGCATAGGCCGAGATGGCGCTGGCATCCAGCGTGGCGGGATCCACGTTCATGCCGACCCCGGGTTGCAGCAGGTTGACCACGCACAGCCCGATGACCAGGGCTATGGTACTCACCACCTCGAAGTAGAGCAGCGCGATGGCACCGGTTTTCCCCACCGCCTTCATGCTCTCCATGCCGGCGATGCCGGTCACCACGGTGCAGAAAATAACGGGGGCAATGATCATCTTGATTAATTTCACGAAGCCATCACCCAGCGGCTTCATATCAGCCCCGAGGTCGGGATAGACATGTCCCAGAAATACCCCCAGGGTGATCGCGAGCAGCACCTGGAAATAAAGGCTGCTAAATACTTTCTTGTGCATGATTAACGTCCTGTTAATTAATTGACAACTCATATGGCAGAAATAGGCATGCAGGGAGCCGTCACGAGACAATATCCTTATCTCGCTGGCGCCATGCTATTTCGTCATCGCAACGGCGCCACTTTCACACGTTATAAGAAGCAATTAAGAGACATCAATCACACAACATAATTAACATCATTAACACCACAGCAACCTGAATGTATTTGATCGGCGATGCATTTAAGACCCCAATGAAAACATTCTGGATATAAAAATGCCCCGCATGGCGGGGCACCTGGCATCACTAAACCGGCGTGCTGGATCAGACGGAGGTATCCAGCGGTTCGAAGCCCTTGATGAGGTCGTCGATGGCCTTCATCTGCTTGAGGAAGCCTTCCAGCTTCTCCAGCGGCAGGGCGCTCGGGCCATCGCAACGGGCGATCTTGGGATCCGGGTGGGATTCGATAAAGAGACCGGCCAGACCGACCGCCATGCCGGCACGAGCCAGCTCGGTCACCTGATCACGGCGACCGCCTGAGGCCGCACCCAGCGGGTCGCGGCACTGCAGGGAGTGGGTCACGTCGAAAATCACCGGATAGCCACCTGTTGTCTTCTTCATCACCCCCAGGCCCAGCATGTCCACCACCAGGTTGTCATAACCGAAGTTGGCACCGCGCTCGCACAGGATCAGCTGATCGTTGCCGCACTCCTCGAACTTGTCGGTGATGTTCTTCATCTGGCTCGGGCTCAGGAACTGCGGCTTCTTGATGTTGATGACGTTGCCGGTGCGGGCCATGGCCTCCACCAGATCGGTCTGGCGCGCCAGGAAGGCGGGCAGCTGGATGACATCCACCACCTCGGCAACCGGCTTGGCCTGATGCACTTCGTGCAGATCCGAGATGACCGGCATGCCGAAGGTCGCCTTGAGCTCCTGGAAGATCTTCATCCCCTCTTCCAGGCCCGGACCGCGGTAGGAGTGGATGGAGGAGCGGTTGGCCTTGTCCCAGCTCGCCTTGAACACGAACGGGATGCCCAGCTTGCTGGTCACTTCCACGTACTTCTCGCACACCGCCATCGCCATGTCGCGGGATTCCAGCACGTTCATGCCGCCAAACAGCACGAAGGGTTTGTCGTTGGCGACGTCGATCGCGTTGATCTTGATATTCTTCTGTTCCATCTCGGCATCCTTAAGTAAAGAGGCTTCCCCAGACCCCTCAATGGAGGGGCTTGGGGCTAAGATCCAGGCTGGCCAGCTGGGTTTTCAGCACATCGGCCACAGGATCGTCCGGGCATTGTTCAATAAAGTATTCAAAATCGTCGGCGGCGAAGCGGGGGCAATCGAGTTGCTCGTAGATGAAGCCCCGATCCCGCGTCTCCAGCGGATCACCGGGCTTCATGCGCAGCAGCAGCTCGCTGCAGCGCAATGCTTCTGTCATGCGCTCCTCCCGCAGCAGGGCCCCCTTGTTGACGTTGAGCAGGCGTTCGATGATCTCCCACTGTCCCGCAGGCTGCAGATGGTCATCGCTCAGGGTCGCCAGGTTGCCGAGGGCCCCGCGCAGCAGCAGCTCGATGCGGTGCAGGCTCAGCTCGTCACCGTTGAAGGGGTCCACATAGACCTCCCCCTCCAGGCCGGCGAAGCTCACCAAGAAATGGCCCGGGAAGCAGATCCCCTCCACATCCAGGCCAATCTTGCGACCCAGCTGGATGATGAGGATGCCAAGGCTCACCGGTATGCCCTTGCGCTGCACCAGCACCTGGTTTAGGTCGCAGTTGGCGCTCGAGAAATAATCCTGCCAGTCGCCCCGAAACCCTAAGGTCTGGTAGAAGCCCTGCAGCAGCTGACGGCGCACCTCGTCACAGTCCCCTTCGACTATGGCCTCGTCCAGCCAGGTATCGAGGCGGGCCAGCTCGGCCTCTCCCGTGCCACCATGGCCCAGGATCTCGTCGCTCACCGACAGCGCCAGTTCGGCCAGGTCGTGGGCCTCGAAGTCGGTCCACTCATCCACACGTATCATCGTCGTCATCCCTAACCGAACAGGTTGGCCTGCTTTTGCACCGCCAGCTTGGCGATAAAGAAGATCCACCCCAGGGCGCCCAGGAAGGCAAACCAGCGGATGCTGTTGCTGCGCGCCAGGCGCAGCGCCATCATGCCGAGGAAGGCCACCGCCAGCACGGCGCTCAGCTTCTCGCTGAGCCAGGGGATCCCGTTATTGAGGGGGTTGAGATCCAGCACCATGCAGAGCAGCACGCCGGAGAGCACCACCAGGCCATTGAGCCAGCCGCTGGCCTGTAGCACCCGGCCGTTACGGGCATGAATGGAGCTGGTTTGGGCCCAGTAAAAGCGCAGCATGAACATCAGCACGGCCCCGACAATCAGGGTGAGGTGCAGATGTTTGAGAACAACATACATATGGTTTCCTTGCACAGGGGCGGACAGCTCCGCCCGTCATCATCACGGCGCCAGACGACCCAGGGTCACCCGCTCGTTATCCCCATAATCCCGCACGGTTTCCACCTGGCAGTAGCCCTGTTGCAGCAGAAGCTGACGCACCGCTGCCCCCTGCTCCCAACCGTGCTCCAGCAGAAGCCAGCCCCCCGGGCACAGATGGGCGGGGGCACCGGCGATTATCAGGCGAATGTCCGCCAGCCCCTGCTCGTCCGCCACCAGGGCGGAGCGCGGCTCGAAGCGCACATCCCCCTCGTCGAGATGGGGATCCGCCCCGTCGATATAGGGCGGGTTGGAGACGATCATCGCAAAACGCGGTGCATCCGCCAGGGGCTCGAACCAGCTGCCGTCCCGCACTTCGATGGGCAACCCCAGGGCGGCGCTGTTGGCGCGGGCCAGGGCGGCGGCGTCCGGCATCCGATCCACCGCCCATACATCGGCATCGGGCCGCTCGGACTTGAGCGCCAGCGCGATGGCGCCGGTGCCGGTGCCGAGATCCAGCAGGGCGCAGGGGCCGGCCGGCAAGCGCACCAGCGCCTGCTCCACCAGCACCTCGGTGTCGGGGCGCGGGATCAGGGTGGCCGGGCTCACCTTGAGCGGCAGGGACCAGAACTCCCGCTCGCCGATGAGGTGGGCGATGGGTTCTCCGACCAGCCGACGGTCAAGCCACCCTTGCAGGGTGGCCTGCTGGGCGGCATCGAGCTCGCGCTCAGGCCAGGTCATCAGGTAGCTGCGCCGGCAATCCAGCAGATGGCAGAGCAGCGCATCGGCGTCGGCACGGGGGGATTCCCCAAAGGCCAGGGTCGCCATGATGTGGGCACGAGCCTGCTGGATCTGCATTAGTTGCTCTCGGCCAGGGAGGCGAGCTGATCCGCCTGGTATTCCTGCACCAGAGGCGTGATGACGCAATCCAGATCCCCTTCGAGGATCTCCCCCAGCCGATAGAGGGTGAGGTTGATGCGGTGCTCGGAGAGGCGACCCTGGGGGTAGTTGTAGGTGCGGATGCGCTCGGAGCGATCGCCTGAGCCCACCAGGTTGCGGCGGGTGCTCTGCTCGGCGGCGCGGTGACGCTCGTCCTCGGCCGCCTGCAGGCGGGCAGAGAGCACAGACATCGCCTTGGCGCGGTTCTTGTGCTGGGAGCGCTCATCCTGGCACTCCACCACCAGCCCGGTGGGCAGGTGGGTGATGCGGATGGCGGAGTCGGTCTTGTTGACGTGCTGACCACCGGCCCCGGAGGCGCGGAAGGTGTCGATCTTCAGCTCGGAGGGGTTGATCTCGATCTGTTCGGCTTCCGGCACTTCCGGCAGCACGGCGACAGTACAGGCGGAGGTGTGCACCCGGCCCTGGGATTCGGTCTCGGGTACCCGCTGCACCCGGTGGCCGCCGGATTCAAACTTGAGGCGGCCGTAGACGTGCTCGCCGTCCACCTTGGCGATCACCTCCTTGTAGCCACCGTGCTCGCCGTCGTTGCAGCTGACGATGGAGACGCGCCAGCCCTGGCGCTCGGCGTAACGGGAGTACATGCGGAACAGATCCCCCGCGAAGATGGCCGCCTCGTCGCCACCGGCACCGGCGCGGATCTCGAGATAACAGTTGTTGTCATCCTTGGGGTCGCGCGGCAGCAGCATCACCTGCAACGCCTGCTCCTGCTCCTCGAAGGTCGCCTTGGCCAGCGGCAGCTCCTCCTGCGCCATCTCGCGCAGGTCGGCGTCATCCTCTTCCAGCATCATCTTGGTGGTCTCGAGGTTCTCCTCGGCCTGACGGAAGCGCTGGAAGGCGTGCACTATGTCTTCGAGCTGGGCATATTCCCGGGTCAGGGCACGGTATCTGTCCTGATCCGAGGCGACCCCGGGCTCGCCGAGCAGGGCCTGTACTTCTTCGTGGCGCTCGATGAGGCCTTCCAGCTTTCTGATCAATGACGGGTTCATAAATCTTGTGTTCTCGATGGAGGTAGGGGCAGCCGGCTGGCCACCCCCAAACTATGACTCTTGTGACAACCCCAGCACCTGACGCAGCTGGGACAGCTTGTGGCTGTCCCCCTGAGCTGCGGCCTGGCGCAGGGCCTGGGTCGGTGCGTGGATCAACTTGTTGGTGAGGCGATGGGTCAGGGCCTTGAGCGCCTGCTCGGCATTCTCGCCCTGTTGCAGGGCCAGCAGGGCACGCTGCAACTCTTCATCCGCCACCTGCTGGGCCTGGTGGCGGTAATCGCGAATGAGATCCACAGAGTGCTGGCTGCGATACCAGCCCATGAAGTCGTCACGCTCTTCCTGCACGATGAGCTCGGCCTCGGCGGCCGCCCGCTTGCGGGTCTCCAGGTTCTGCTCGATGATCCCCTGCAGATCGTCCACCGTGTAGAGATAGGCATCGGAGAGCTCGTCCACCTCGGCTTCGATGTCCCGTGGCACGGCGATGTCCACCAGGAACATGGGTTTGAAGCGGCGGGCCTTCAACGCGCGCTCCACCATGCCCTTGCCGATGATGGGCAGGGGGCTGGCGGTGGAGCTGATGACGATGTCCGCCTCGTGCAGGTAGTCCGGGATCTCTTCCAGCGTCATCACCTGGGCGCCGAACTCCTCGGCCAGCAGCTGGGCCCGCTGCAGGGTGCGGTTCGCCACCATCATCTGGGTGACGCTTTGCTCGCGCAGGTGGCGGGCGACGAGCTCGATAGTCTCGCCCGCCCCTACCAGCAACACCTTGGTCTGGGAGAGATCGGAGAAGATGCGTTTCCCCAGGCTGACGGCGGCGAAGGCCACCGACACCGCGCTGGCGCCGATCTCGGTGTCGGTACGCACCCGTTTCGCCACCGAGAAGGATTTCTGGAACAGACGCTCCAGCGAGCCCTTCACCGCTTCCGCCTGCTGGGCGTGGGCGTAGGACTGCTTGATCTGCCCCAGGATCTGCGGCTCGCCCAGCACCAGGGAGTCGAGCCCGCAGGCGACCCGCATCAGGTGGCGCACCGCCTCCTCGTCCTGGTGGCGGTAGATGGCGGAGAGCACCTCGCTCGCCTCCAGCGCGTGGAACCGCTGCAACCAGCTCAGCACCTGCTCTCCTTGCCCTTGTTCCAGGCTGCAGTACAGCTCGGTGCGATTGCAGGTGGAGACGATCACCGCCTCGCTGACGCCGGGCTGCTCCACCAGCTCACGCAAGGCGCGATCGATGCAGTCCGGGCCAAATGCGACCCGTTCCCGCAAGGCGACACTGGCGGTGTTGTGGTTGATTCCGAGGGCAAGCAGACTCATGGGTGGGTGATGATCGTTTCGTGCACAGGGTATGAAGGCCGACAATTGTACGAGAAAGGGTAAGTCTTTAAAAGCGATACGGCCGCCCCTTATACTGTGGCAAACCTCTTATCCGGAGCACGACCTTGTTCTTGCGTATCTTCTCCCTCGCCTGCCTGCTGGCACTGGCCGGCTGTACCACCACTCAACCCCAGCGGGATCAGGTCAACTGGCAGCAGGAACGGGCCCGTCTCGAACAGCTGACCCACTGGGAACTGTCGGGCAAGATGGCCATCATCACGGCACGCCAAAAGGGCAGCGCCCGCCTCAACTGGCAGCAGAACGGCGATGACTATCGCCTCAACCTCACCAGCCTCATCGGCACCCATATCCTGGAGCTCTCCCGCAGCAAGGGTGAGATCACCCTGACCGACAACGAGGGCAAGGTGCACCAGAGCCAGGATGCCGAGGCCCTCGTCTATCAACTCACCGGCTGGAATATTCCGGTCACCGGGCTGCCGGAGTGGATCAAGGGGCTGCCGGGCCAGGCCGAATTCGAGCTCAACCCCGATGCCAGCCTGGCCTCGGTGCGCGACGGTCAGTGGCAGATCGTCTATGGGGACTACCGGGATCAGGACAACTACCGGCTGCCCCACCTGCTGACCATGACCGGCCAGGGCAGCCGCCTCAAGTTGCAGATCAACCAATGGACCCTGGCGCCATGATGAGCCTCCCAGACCAGAGCGCGCCGAAGACGCCGCTCCGCTGGCCGGCGCCGGCCAAGCTCAACCTCTTCCTGCACGTCAACGGCCGCCGTCCCGACGGCTATCACGAGCTGCAGACCCTGTTCATCTTCCTCGATCACGGCGACTGGCTGGAATTCGAGCCGCTCGCCGATACCGACCTGCTCACCCTGAGCCCGGCCATCCCCGGCGTGCCGGATGAACAGAACCTCATCATCCGTGCCGCCCGCCTGTTGCAGGGGAGGCTGCCAAGCCCGATGGGGGCCCATATCCGGCTGGAGAAGGTGTTACCCATGGGGGGCGGCATCGGCGGCGGCTCGTCTGACGCCGCCACCACCCTGGTGGCCCTGAATCATCTCTGGCAGGCGGGGCTCGGCGAAGACGAGCTGGCGGAGCTCGGCGTGCAGCTAGGGGCCGACGTGCCTGTGTTCGTGCGCGGCCGGGCCGCGTTTGCGGAAGGGGTTGGCGAGAAGCTGCAACCGGTCGAGGTGCCGAGCGCCTGGTATCTGGTGCTCAAACCCGATTGCCATGTGGCAACGGCGGCGGTTTTTCAGGATCCCGAGCTGCCTCGCAACACCCCCAGGATGACATTGCACAACCTGCTGGAAGGGGTGTGGAAAAACGATTGCGAATTGCTGGTGAAAAAGCGCCACCCCGAGGTTGCCAATGCGCTCGGCTGGTTGCTAGAATACGCGCCGTCAAGAATGACGGGCACTGGTGCCTGCGTCTTTGCTCAATTTGAAGACGAAGTGGCTGCTCGGAAGGTGTTGGCAAGGGTGCCGGAAGGCTGGGATGGGTTTGTCGCCAAGGGCGAGAACATATCACCACTCTTCGCCACTTTGCAACAAGTCAGTGATTGGGGTATCGCCAAGCGGTAAGGCAGCGGGTTTTGATCTCGCCATTCCTAGGTTCGAATCCTAGTACCCCAGCCAATCTGACGTGATGACGCTGAAGGTGACGGTTCTACCGTCCGCCCGGATAATCCGGCGCCACCACAGAGCTTCCAGAGACCTTGTCCGTTCTCTTGATAAATCGTTTGCCCCCAAACGATACGGGTCTGAATCAGACTCCCCACATACTGGATGCAACCCCGAGGTTTCAAACCGTGCCTGACATGAAGCTGTTTGCTGGTAACGCAACGCCGGAACTAGCCCAGAAGATCGCAGATCGCCTGTTTATCAAACTCGGCAATGCTGCCGTAGGTCGCTTTAGCGACGGCGAGATCAGCGTACAGATCAATGAGAATGTACGTGGTGGCGATATCTTCATCATTCAATCCACCTGTGCCCCGACCAACGACAATTTGATGGAATTGATCGTCATGGTGGATGCACTGCGTCGTGCTTCAGCTGGCCGTATTACTGCCGTTATCCCCTACTTTGGTTATGCCCGTCAGGACCGCCGCGTCCGCTCCGCCCGTGTGCCCATCACCGCCAAGGTCGTCGCCGACTTCCTCTCCAGCGTGGGTGTGGACCGTGTGCTGACCGTTGACCTGCATGCCGAGCAGATCCAGGGCTTCTTCGACGTCCCGGTGGATAACGTGTTCGGCAGCCCTGTGCTGCTGGAAGACATGCTGTCCAAGAACCTCGAATCCCCCGTGGTTGTATCGCCGGACATCGGCGGCGTGGTGCGTGCCCGTGCCATCGCCAAGCTGCTGGACGACACCGACATCGCCATCATCGACAAGCGTCGTCCCCGCCCGAACGTCTCCCAGGTCATGCACCTGATCGGTGACGTGGCTGGCCGTGACTGCGTCATCGTCGACGACATGATCGATACCGGCGGCACCCTGTGCAAGGCGGCCGAAGCGCTGAAAGAGCGCGGCGCCAAGCGTGTGTTCGCCTATGCGACTCACCCTGTCTTCTCCGGCACCGCCGTGGAAAACATCAAGAACTCGGTCATCGACGAGCTGATCATCACCGACTCCATCCCGCTCACCGCGGAGATGAAGGCGATCGGCAAGGTCAAGCAGCTGACCCTGTCCACCGTGCTGGCCGAAGCCATCCGCCGGATCAGCAACGAAGAGTCCATCTCTGCCATGTTTGAGCATTGATAGACCCTGTTGTAACAAAAACCGCCGACTGGCGGTTTTTGTTTTTCTAGCCCAGTACGGTATTGCCCTGCCCCGACAGGTTAAGGATCCCCCATGAAGTGCTCGCGTCTCCTGCTACTCCTCCCCCTCTGCACTCTGCTCGCCGCCTGCCTGCCCGGCAAGGACAGCGCCCCCTTCACGCTGACCCTGGCGCACATGAACGACACCCACTCCCAGTTCGACCCGGTCAACGCCGAGCTGAAGGGAGCCATCTTTGGCAAGGAGAGTACGGATACCCTCTACAGCCGCTTCGGCGGCTACCCCCGGTTGCTGACCATGGCGAAGGCCTACCAGGCGGAGGCGCTCACCAAGAATCAGCCACTGTTGCTGCTGCACGGGGGCGACGCCTGGCAGGGCAGCGGTTACTTCAAGCTCAACGAGGGGATGGCCAACGCCGAGCTGCTGAGCCAGTTCGGCTTCGATGCCATGGCGCTCGGCAATCACGAGTTCGATCTCGACAGCCAGAAGCTGGCCCGCTTCATCCAGGGGGTGAACTTCCCTGTGCTGGCCGCCAACCTGGACAGCCGCGACGATCCGGATCTGAGTCGGGCAAGCAACCTCAAGCCGTTCGTCATCTACGCCTTCGACGGCAACCAGAAGAGCCCGGTCACCGATCTCGACCATCTGCCAGCAGACAAACAGCTGGTCGCCGTCATCGGGCTGGTGCTGGAGGACATGGCCAACATCTCCCCCAACGTCGGCAAGCTGCGCTTTGCCAAGGAGGTGGCCTCGGCCCAGGCCACGGTCGACCTGCTGCAAGCCAGGGGGATCCAGCGGATCGTCGCCCTGACCCATATCGGCAACGCGCGGGATCTGGCGTTGGCGGCCAAGGTAAACGGCCTTGATGCCATCGTCGGCGGCCACTCCCACAGCCTGCTCGGTGACTTTCGCAACATCGGCTGGGGCAAGACGGGGGAATACGCCCAGTTGGTCACCAATCCGGACGGCGTCGGCCTGACCTGCGTGGTGCAGGCGGGATCCTACGCCCAGACCATCGGCCTTGCCCGGGTCAGCTTCGACGCCCAGGGCCGGGTCATCGCCTGCAAGGGTCAGAACCAGCTGCTGGCCAGCCGCGACTTCTTCGCCGATCCGGCCCGCCAACAGACGCTGGACAAGACCCGCAGCCAGCAGGCCGGCAAGTTCATCGACGCCCAGCCCAACCTGGTGACGGTGGATGAGGATCCGCGCCTGCGCGGCATCATCGACAGCCACTACAAACCGGCGCTGGAGCAGGCCTACGGCCCCGTCATCGGCACCCTTCCCGCGCCGTTGCAAAATGCCCGCCGCCCCGGCGACAACGGCAGTGACAACCACGGCTCCGACGTCGCGCCCCTGGTGGCGGAAGGCCAATATTATTGGGCCAATAGCCCGCAGGTGCAGGCCCTGACCGGCGGCCCGGTCGACTTCGCCCTGCTGGCGGTGGGGGGCGTGCGCGCCGACTTGCCCGCCGGTGAACTGCGTGAAGGGGAGGCGGCCCTCAGCCTGCTGCCGTTCAAGAACCCGCTCAGCGTGCTGACCCTCTCCGGCGCCGAGGTGCGGGCCCTGCTGACCGAGACCATCACCGCCACCCTGCCCGCCAGCGCCCATGCGGGCAAGTTCCCTTATGGCGGCCACCTGCGTTACAGCTTCCAGGAGACCAACGCAGGCAAGGCGGGCCAGCTGACCCGGCTGCAGTGGAAAACGGCCGGGGGTCAGTGGCAGGATCTAGTGGATACAAAGCGCTACCGGGTGGTGACCAACGCCTACAGCGCCAACGGCAACGACGGCTGGCAGGCCCTGGCACGGGCCCAGCGCCAGAGTCCAGAGAGTCAGAGTCCAGATAACAAGAGTGCCGAGCGCGTGGATCTCGCCTGGGTCGCGGGCCAGCTGACCGCCTTCCCGGTGCTGGCAGTGGCACAGCGCGGCGAGCAGCTCAGCGCCGTCTATGGGCCGGGCAAAGCTCTCGACTGCAAGGCGGCCAAGGTGGATTGCGGCACAGACGCAGCCTCGTTCGTGGACTATGTGCGTCATGCCCGCCCCCTGGTGACCGCCCTGGATGAAGAGACGGTGACCCTGCTGCGTGCCGGTCAAGCCAACGCCCCTTGAGCCGCTGCGTCAGAAACGGGCCTGACCAGGCCCGGTTTGGCGATCGTTGGCACCCGGTTCCCGGGTTATTCCCCCCGCTCGCCGAGCTTTGGTTGAGTGATCGCCACTCGGCGGCTAGAATATTGCGTCCCATTGCCCCGGGCCATCCGCTCATGGCAAGTAGCGAGTGAAGACATCAAGCGTGACCCATCAAATCAAACTGATTGTCGGGCTGGGTAATCCCGGCCCCGAGTATGCCAAGACCCGCCACAACGCGGGGGCCTGGTATGTGGAGCAGCTAGCCCGCTGGCACAATGTCAGCCTGCGCGAAGAGCCCAAGTTCTTCGGCCACACCGCCCGCTTCCTAGTGGAGGGGCAGGATGTGCGGCTGCTCATCCCGAACACCTACATGAACCTCTCCGGCAAGGCGGTGGCGGCCCTGGCCCGCTTCTACCAGATAGTCCCGGAGGAGATACTGGTGGCCCACGACGAACTGGACCTGCCCCCCGGCATCGCCAAGTTCAAGCAGGGCGGCGGTCACGGCGGCCACAATGGCCTGAAAGACATCATCGCCAGGATGGGCAACAACAATAACTTCTTCCGGCTGCGCCTCGGGATAGGTCATCCCGGTGCCAAGGAGCTGGTCGCCGGTTTCGTGCTGACCAAGGCGCCCAGCAGTGAACAGAGCCTGATCGAGGCCGCACTGGATGAGTCTTTGCGCGCCACCGACATCCTGTTCAAGCAGGACATGACCAAGGCCATGAACCGGCTGCACAGCTTCAAGGCCGAGAAAGTCTGAATACAGATGCCTGACCTGGGTCAGGCTCGCACAATATGACAGGGCTGCCCGCGTGGCCCCTCACAGCATCCATCACGTAAGGTAACAATTCATGGGTTTTAAATGCGGTATCGTGGGCCTGCCCAATGTAGGCAAATCCACCCTGTTCAATGCGCTGACCAAGGCCGGCATCGAAGCCGCCAACTTCCCGTTCTGCACCATTGAGCCGAACACGGGTGTGGTCCCCATGCCGGATCCCCGCCTCGACCAGTTGGCGGCCATCATCAACCCCCAGCGCGTGGTACCGACCACCATGGAGTTCGTGGACATCGCCGGTCTGGTGGCGGGCGCCTCCAAGGGCGAGGGTCTGGGCAACCAGTTCCTGGCCAACATCCGCGAGACCGAAGCCATCGGTCACGTGGTGCGCTGCTTCGAGGACGAGAACATCATCCACGTGGCGGGCAAGGTCTCCCCGGCCGATGACATCGAGGTGATCAATACCGAATTGGCCCTGTCGGATCTGGACGCCTGCGAGCGCGCCATCCACCGTCAGTCCAAGCGCGCCAAGGGCGGCGACAAGGATGCCAAGCTGGAAGTGGAAACCCTGGAAAAGATTCGGGTTGCCCTGGAAAACGGCCAGATGATCCGCGGCATGAAGCTGGACAAGGAAGAGCTGGCGGCCGTTGCCCACCTCAACTTCCTGACCCTGAAACCCACCATGTACATCGCCAACGTGGCAGAAGATGGCTTCGACAACAACCCCTTCCTCGACAAGGTGCGTGAGATCGCCGCCGCCGAGAACGCCGTTGTGGTGGTGGTCTGCTGCGCCATCGAGGCGGACATCGCCGAGCTGGACGACGCCGACCGCGCCGAGTTCATGGCAGACCTTGGGATCGAAGAGCCGGGTCTGAACCGGGTGATCCGCTCGGGTTACGAGCTGCTGAACCTGCAGACCTACTTCACCGCCGGGGTGAAGGAAGTGCGCGCCTGGACCATTCCGGTCGGCGCCACCGCCCCGCAGGCGGCGGGCAAGATCCACACCGACTTTGAAAAAGGCTTTATTCGCGCCCAGACCATCGCCTTCGACGACTTTATCACCTACAAGGGTGAGCAAGGCGCCAAGGAAGCGGGCAAGATGCGCGCCGAAGGGAAAGACTACATCGTCAAGGATGGCGATATCATGAACTTCCTGTTCAACGTCTAACCCCATGAGAGGCCAGCATTTGCTGGCCTCTTTGTTATGGGCGCAGGTTGCGGATCAGCTGCCAAATGTCGCAAAAAAAACCAGATTGTTGGGCTTTTGCGCGACAGCGTCCAATAACTCGCCAAACGCACCCAAATTCGGTTTTTCTGGCAAAAAAAGGGTTGACGCCCCAGAGCCAGATACGCATAATTCCGGCCGCACAGTGACGAGGCAACGACTCACTGGAAGCACGGTTGGCTATGTAGCTCAGTTGGTTAGAGCATCGCACTCATAATGCGAGGGTCACAGGTTCGAATCCCGTCATAGCCACCATTAATCATTCAGTTGGGGTATCGCCAAGCGGTAAGGCAGCGGGTTTTGATCTCGCCATCCCTAGGTTCGAATCCTAGTACCCCAGCCATTTTTAAAAGTTCTTTGGCCAGTCTAATGACTGTCGAGGAGCACTGTTGGGGTATCGCCAAGCGGTAAGGCAGCGGGTTTTGATCTCGCCATCCCTAGGTTCGAATCCTAGTACCCCAGCCATTTTTACTTGTAATCGACAATGTCGGATACAAGACGGCTATGTAGCTCAGTTGGTTAGAGCATCGCACTCATAATGCGAGGGTCACAGGTTCGAATCCCGTCATAGCCACCATTTACAAGTTGTTCAGTTGGGGTATCGCCAAGCGGTAAGGCAGCGGGTTTTGATCTCGCCATCCCTAGGTTCGAATCCTAGTACCCCAGCCATTTTTAAAAGTTCTTTGGCCAGTCTCATGACTGTCGAGGAGCACTGTTGGGGTATCGCCAAGCGGTAAGGCAGCGGGTTTTGATCTCGCCATCCCTAGGTTCGAATCCTAGTACCCCAGCCATTATTTTGTTCTCTTCCACTTGGTGGTCGATAACAAACGGCTATGTAGCTCAGTTGGTTAGAGCATCGCACTCATAATGCGGGGGTCACAGGTTCGAATCCCGTCATAGCCACCATTAATATTGCGGAAGTGGCGAAATTGGTAGACGCACCAGATTTAGGTTCTGGCGCCCTAGGCGTGAGAGTTCGAGTCTCTCCTTCCGCACCATCAAGGCAGTACCAAACAGACCAGCTTATGCTGGTTTTTTTGTGCCCGGATTTCAGCCCTTGCCTCCTCTCCTTCCCTGCCGTTTTCCCTGCTCACTACCTTGTCAACCCGAACCTCATCCCACAGCGTCGGGAGGGATAGTCAATAAAAAGCGGCCCGCAGGCCGCTTGCACTCCTTGTCTCCCTCAAACGTGCTCAGAACGGGAAGAACCAGGGAATGGCGATGACGCTCACCACCATCACCAGCACCGTAAACGGCACGCCCACACGGATGAAGTCCATGAACTTGTAGTTGCCGGGCCCCAGCACCAGGGTATTGACCGGTGAGGAGACAGGCGTCATGAAGGCCGCCGAGGCGGCAATGGCGATGGTCATGGCGAAGGGATAGGGGGAGACCCCCATCTGCTGGGCCGTGCCGAGCGCAATGGGCGCCATCAGCACAGCGGTGGCCGTATTGGAGATAAAGAGCCCGATGGCCGCGCAGAGCACGAACAGGCTGGCCAGCATGACACGGGGCCCCATCTCCCCCACCGCCGAGATCAGCGCGCCGACGATGAGATCCACCCCGCCGGTCTTCTGCAACGCCAGGGCAAAGGGCAACATGCCGACGATCAGGATCAGGGTCGGCCAGTGGATGGACTTGTAGGCGCTCTCCATGTCGATGCAGCGGAACTTGCCCATCAGCAGGCAGGCGATGAGCGCAGCTATGACGTTGGGCACGGGATCCGTCACCATCAGCACTATCATGACCGTGAGGGCAATCAAGGCGTGGATGGCCTGGCTGCGGGCCGGCGCCATCTCGTCCACCTCGGCGGGCAGGCCGAGCAGCAGGAAGTCCCGGTGGTGGGTCTGCAACTGGCGAATGAGGCTCCAGTTGCCCACCACCAGCAGGCTGTCACCCATCAGCAGCGGCTCATCCACCAGCTTGCCGGTGAGCGCCTCACCATTGCGGCGGATCCCCACCACGCTCAAGCCGTAGCGGGAACGAAACCCCACCTCCCGGATGCTCTTGCCGAGCAGACGGGATTCGGGAATGAGGGAGACCTCGGCCATACCCACCTCCCGCGCCTGATCCGAGAAGTACTCCCCGCGCAATATCATGGGTTCGAGCCGCGCCTCGCTGCAAAACTCCCGCACATCCACCTCGGGATCGGACATGTCGATGAGCAGCACGTCCTTGGCCTGGAACTCGGTGACGCCGGAGACGGTCACCATCACCCGTCGAAACTTGCGCCAGCGCTCCAGCCCGATGACGTTGGCCCCGAAGCGGGCACGCAGCTGCAGCTCGTCCAGGGTCTGGCCTATCAGGGGAGAGTCGGGGCGGATCGCCAGGCGGCGCGCCCGCCCGGCCAGGCGATAGTCGCGGATGAGATCGCGCATTGTGCTGCGCCCCGCCTGCTTGCCTTTGCCCTCTTCCCCCTCGCGCACCAGACGGTTACGCATCAGCAGCATGTAGATTACCCCCAGCCCGAGGATCAGCACCCCCATGGGGGTGAAACCGAAGAAGCCGAAGCCCTGGATGTCGTGGCGCATCAGCTCGCTGTTCACCACCATGTTGGGCGGAGTGGCCACCAGCGTCATCATGCCGCTGATGAGACCGGCAAAGCCGAGGGGCATCATCAGCCGTCCGGCAGGGATCCCCATCCGGTTCGCCACGCTCAGTACCACGGGGATGAAGATGGCCACCACACCGGTTGAGCTCATCACGGCCCCCAGGGTCGCCACCGCCACCATCAGCAGCACCAGCAACCGGGTCTCGCTGCTGCCCGCCACCTTCACCAGGGCATCCCCTACCTGATAGGCGATGCCGGTGCGTACCAGGCCATCCCCCACCACGAACAGGGCGGCGATCAGGATGACGTTGGGATCGCTGAACCCCGCCAACGCCTGTGGCAAGGTCAGGGTGCCGCTCAACACGAACAGGATGATGATCAACAAGGCCACCACATCCATGCGCACCCTGTTGGTAATAAACAGGAAGATGGCACCCACCAGCATGCTGAGCACCCAGATCAACTCGGAATTCACACTCGCTCCTTTCGTTCATGTCCGCCGGGCGGAGAACCGCGCCAGACGCCATCAGACCACAGCCAGTCCCCCTCCATTTTGTTACATATCAAGAAAGAGGAGCCCACATCATCGCACATTCGGGTTCACTTGCAGCCACTTTGCAAGGCAGAGCAAGCGCCCCAGCGCCCGTCTGGCAAAAAGTGCTGCGCGCCCTCCCCGGCACACCTAGAATGGGCCAGCCACTGGCTGATCCGGCCCCTGCTCACCCCTTGTCCTTCGGAGAGAAAATGTCTGTTCACACCCCAATCTACCCGGAATTCACCTTCTTTAGCCGCTTCGTCGCCGATATTCAGTCCGGCCGCAAGACTATCACCATCCGCGACGAGAGCGAGGCCAACTGGCAGCCCGGCCAGCGCCTCGCGCTCTTCACCAACCCGGAGCACCAGCCCTTTGGTACCATAGAGGTGCTCTCGGTCACCCCCGTGGCCTTCGATGAGCTGACCGACGAGCACGCTCGCCAGGAGAACATGACCCTCGCCGAGCTCAAAACCGTCATTCGGGACATCTACCCCGCACTGCCGCCGCTCTATGTAATTGAATTCACACTGATTGAAGCCTGATTTTGTGAGCTGCCTCAGCTAACCCCGGTTGCACTCTCAGGCCAAAAGCGCACAATACCTGTATTTATATACAGATAACGGTGCAGCATGAACACACAACTTGAGCCTGCCATCGCCGCCATGGTGGCGGACTTCATCGCCGCAGGTCGCCCCAAGGCAAGCAAGCTGAGCTGGCAGACCAGGCGTGAGGGCTATCTTGCCTCTGCCGTCTTGGGGGGCGAGCGGGAAGAGGTGGGCGCCATCGAAGAGTGGCAGGCCGATCACTACGCCATCCGGCTCTACCAGCCCAAATCCCCCCCTTCCACCACTTATCCGGTGCTGATCTATTTCCACGGCGGCTGTTTCGTCAGCGGGGATTTCGAGACCCACGATCGCCAGATGCGGATGCTGTGCAACAGTGCCCATGCCCTGGTGTTTGCGGTACATACACGCCTCGCCCCCGAGCATCCCTATCCTGCCGCCCATGACGACGCGCTGGCAGCGACCCTCGCCATCATGGCCGCGCTGCCGCAGTGGCACGGCGATCCCGGGCGGGTCGCACTCGCAGGCGACAGTGCCGGCGGCCACCTCGCCCTGGTCACCACCTTGCGGCTCAAGGCGGCGGGAGCGGCACTGCCCGCCGCCCAGTTCCTCATCTATCCCATGCTCGATGCCTTGGGAGAGAGCCAGAGCTATCGCGACCTTGGCGACGACTACCTTATCACCCGTGACATGCTGCTCAGTGGGTTTCAGGCCTATCTGGGCAGGCTGCCCGCCAGCCATCCCGAGGTGAGCCCGCTGCACCATCCTGATCTTGCGGGGCTGCCGCCCACTCATATCCTCACGGCCGAGTACGATCCCCTGCGTGACGAGGGAGAGGCCCTCTATGGCAAACTGCTGCAAGCCGGCGTTGCCGCCACCTGTCAGCGGCAGCTCGGGGTGATCCACGGTTTCTTCCAGCTGGCGGGCATCAGCCCTGCGGCCCGTCATGCCATCGCGCAGATCGCCACGCTGCTCAAGAGGCTCTGAGTTGGATCCGGCCCCCATGCCGTGTTAAAAGTGTCTCTTTTGAATCAGGGAGGTAACCCGAGTGTTCGAGATAGCGAGCCTGAGAGAGGGCATGATGCACGGGGTGGAGCTGTTCCAGCTGCTGCTGGAGATCATCTCCATCGCCTGCGTGGTGACAGGGCTGGGCAAGACCCTCTGGCTGGCGGCACGGGTGCAGGATCACGAGCCCGGTTTTCCGCGCATTCGCCTCTGCTTCGGCAGCTGGCTCATCCTGGCCCTGGAGTTCCAGCTCGCCGCCGACATCCTGGCCACCACGGTGGCGCCGAGTAAAGAAGAGCTGGTGCGTCTCGCCATCATCGCGGTGATCCGCACCTTCCTGAACTACTTCCTCGGCAAGGAGCTTGACGCCCAGACCGAACGCCAGCGACCCGAGCCTGTCAGGTTGCCCTCCCGCCCCGACGCCCGATAAGCGGGCATACTGGCAGAAGGCCGCGAAACGGGAAGAAAGGCTCCAGCCTGCACCAATGAAGAGGGCTCCCCGCGGGGAGCCCTCTTTGTATCGGATAGCAGCCATCAGGCCGGCATGCTGGCCAGCTCGTGGCGTTTCAGGGCCAGCAGGGTGATGAGCAGAGCGGCGCTGGCGATCAGTGCCATGCCCACATAGGTGGCGCTGAACCCCGGGGCCAGCTCGGCCGGGCTCAGGCTCGCCAGGTTGTGGCTGGTCCCGGCCGGCAAAGCCCCGTGGAACAGCATGGCGCAGATGGCCACCCCGACCGCGCCCCCCAGCTCACGGCCGAAGTTGAACAGGGACATGCCGATGCCGCGATCTTCCCGCGGCAGGGCGTTTTGTACCACCACCGAGAGGGCCGGCAGCACCAGCCCCAGCCCCAGACCGGCGAAGCCCAGCCCCAGATTGGCAAAGAGATCGAAGTGAATTTGCCACAGGGCCAGCGCTGCCAGGGCGAAGCCTGCCACCACGAAGCGCTTGTAGTGACCGGTGCGACCGATGAGCTTGCCGCCGACGAAGGCCCCCGCCGTGATGCAGACCATGAAGATCACCATGTAGAGGCCGCTCTCGCTGGCTCCCATCCCTTTCTGCCACTGCATCTGCAGCGGCAGGTAGACCAGTACGGCGAACATCAGCAGTTGCGAGGCCAGTGCCAGCAGCACGCTCACCAGATAACCGGGCAAGCGGGCCAGATGGGCGGGCAGTATGGGATCCTGAGCCCGTCGCTCCACCAGGATCAGCAACAGCAGGGCCAGAGCCAGCCCCGCCGCCAGCCAGATGGCGGACAGCGTGGCTTCCGGCGAGAGCAGCAGCAGAGAGAGTGTGGTGACGGTGATGAGCAGCCCCGCCCCCTTCCAGTCGAAGCGGCTGTGACGGCGCACATTGAGGTGGCCCAGGTTGCGGTTCACTAGCCAGAGCGCCAGGGCCCCGAGGGGCAGGTTGATCCAGAAGATCCAGCGCCAGCTCAGCTGCTCGGTGAAATAACCCCCGAGCAGGGGCCCGGCGATGCTGGAGACCGCATAGACCGCCGAGATGTAGCCCTGATACTTGCCCACCTCCCGCGGGGGAATGCAGTCGGCGATGACGGTGAAGGCGAGCGCGATCAGGCCACCGCCCCCCAACCCTTGCAGCACGCGGGCTGCCAGCAGGGTCGGCAGATCCTGGGCCAGGGCGCAGGCCACCGACCCTGCCAGAAACAGGCCTATGCCGATGTTGAGCATTCGCACCCGACCGAACAGATCGCTCAGCTTGCCGTAGATGGGCAGGGCGGCGGTGGCCGCCAGCAGGTAGGCGGTGACCACCCAGGTGAGGGCAGCGCCGGCGTTCAGCTCGGCTCCTATGATGGGCAAGGGGGTGGTGACTATGCTCTTTTCCAGTGAGCCCAGGGCGATCACCAGGGCCACGCTTGAGAAGACGGTTTTTGGGGACATAGAGAGGCTCGCTACTGTGAGTTGCCGGCACCCGAGGCGCAGAGCGCATGATTGTCTCATAAATCAGCAGCCCATGGTCAAACCCGCCGCCTGCCCAGGCCATGACGACGGTCGCGGCATCCGGGGAGCGGATCTGGTACTGTACTCTTTTGGCCGAGGAGGAAGTACCCCATGTCCGAGCAGTTCCAGTTTGAGCAATACGACGCCCTGATCTTCGATATGGACGGCACCCTGGTGGACTCCATGCCCCTGCACCTGGATGCCTGGGAAACCACCAGCGCCGAGTTCGGCTTGCCGTTCGATCGGGCCCAGCTCAACGAGTACGGCGGCATTCCCACCCGCAAGATAGTGGCCATGCTGGCCGAGCAGCACGGGCTGGCCATCGACATAGAGGCCTTCGCTCGCCGCAAGGTTGCCCTCTATCTGGAGCGGATTGACAAGGTCCGAGTCTTCCCCGCCATGTGGGAGCTGGTCAAGCGCTGCCACGGCAAGGTGCCCATGGGTATAGGCACAGGCTCAACCCGGGATCATGCGACGCACATACTGAGAAATACCGGCCTCGATGCCTTCATCCCCGTGCTGGTGAGTGCCGACGACGTGACCAACCACAAGCCCCATCCCGACACCTTCCTGAGAGTGGCCGAACAGCTCGGCGCCAACCCGGCCAACTGTCTGGTGTTTGAAGATACCCGAATAGGTCTGGAGGCGGGCAAGGCCGCCGGCATGACCACCTTGCTGGTCGATCAGGGCGCACTTTACCCTCGCTAGAGTGGGCAAATGAGCCCCTGCCGCCAACAAAAACGCCTCCGACAGGGAGGCGTTTTTCATAAAGCGGTGCAGGCATGACCCGGCACACAGCTTACATGGCGTTGGTAGATTCGAAGATCTTGTCGGCCGACGCTTCGACGAAGCCCGGGTAGAGCACGCCGTCTGCTTGGGGGTAGCGCAGGGCGAACTCGTAGAAGCAGCTTGGGATGGTGCGCACGCCGTCGCTGAAGGGGACTTCGGCCTTGTCCGCCATGGTGGAGGATTGCTCCAGCATCACCTCGGGATCCCCCTTCACCTCGCCGCCGACGGTGTTGAGCACGAAGCCCGCCGCTTTCAGGGCTGCATTGACCTGCTGGATGGTATCGAAGTCCTTCAGGCGGTTGATGTTGACGGTGAAGTGGTTGGCACGATAACCCCAGGCGGCCATCCAGGCCGCGTACTCGCTCTCTGCCAGCAGCGTCTGGTAGTCGGCGTGGGAAACCTGCCAGGGGGCACCGGCGTAGAGGAAGGCCGGGGTGTCGGTCAGGTGATCGGGCACCTGATCCACCAGCTTGTGGATGATGGCCTGGGCACCTTCGGAGAGCTCTTCCACCTTCAGCTCGCTGATGAACACCTTGGGCGCATCAGGATCTTTATGCTCGAAGTGTTTGGCATAGAGCTTCTTGGCCTTGAACACATACTCGCCTTTCTCCTCGTAGCCCAGGGCACGGAAGTGGGCCGCCAGTTTCTCGAGGCCGAGCTTGGGCAGGTTGTAGGTACGAAACGCCACGTGATCGTTGATGATGGGGGCACCGCCGCCCAGCAGTTGGTGAACCTTGTGGGCACTGGGGGTGACTTGAATGTAGTTGTCCCACAGATGGCCAAACAGGGTCTCGATATCCTTTTGCATCTCTCTTTCCTTTGATTGCGGGTACAGACAAGGGCACCTGTTCAGTGCCCCTCTTTTATTTTCTTGCTATCAGAAGATCAGACCGGGGGTATGACGCAGTGGTCGGCAGCGTTGGGCCTCTCCTGCCACATCAACCCCCTCCTTCTCGATTAGAAGGTCAAACCCGGGGACAGCTGATCCGGCATCGCGGCCTTGCTATCTTCCACCGAGGCAACCGGATAGGCACAGTAGTCAGCGGCGTAGTAGGCGCTCGCTCTGTGGTTCCCGGAGGCACCGATGCCACCGAATGGCGCGGCACTGGAGGCGCCGGTGATGGGCCTGTTCCAGTTGACGATACCAGCACGGATCCGCTTGAAGAAGTGGTTCCAGTCCGCCTCGTTGTCACCGAGCAGGCCAGCCGAGAGGCCGAAGCTGGTGGCGTTGCCCTGGTCGATGGCGGCATCGAAGTCGTCGTAGCGAATGAGCTGCAGCAGCGGGCCGAAGTACTCTTCGTCCGGCAGCGCTTTGACCGCGGTCACATCTATGATGCCCGGAGAGACGAAACCGGTGCCCGCCTCCAGATGCTTGAGAGCGAGCAGGCTCTCGCCCCCCAGTTGCTGCAGCTTGGCCTGCGCCTCGACCATGCCAAGCGCCGCACGCTCGCTGATCATGGCGCCCATAAAGGGCTGAGCCTCGTCATCGTAATGACCGACCTTGATCTGGCCGACCACCTCCACCAGCCGCTTGACCAGGGCATCGCCGCGCTCGCCACGCTCGACAAACAGGCGACGGGAGCAGGTGCAGCGCTGGCCGGAAGTAATGAAGGCAGACTGGACTATGGCATGGACGGCGCCGTCGATGTCGCTCACATCCTTGACGATGAGAGGGTTGTTGCCACCCATCTCCAGGGCCAGGATCTTGCCAGGCTGGCCGGCAAATTGCTGGTGCAGGAAGTGGCCAGTGCGGGACGAGCCGGTGAAGAAGAGGCCATCGATGTCCGGATTGCCCGCCAGCGCCTTGCCGGTCTCCACTTCGCCCTGCACCAGGTTGAGCACGCCCTTGGGCAGCCCCGCCTCCTGCCATACCTTGAGCATGGCCTCGGCCACCATGGGGGTCAGCTCGGAGGGCTTGAACACCACGGCGTTACCCGCGATAAGCGCAGGCACTATGTGACCGTTGGGCAGGTGGCCCGGGAAGTTGTAGGGGCCGAACACGGCGACCACGCCATGGGGCTTGTGGCGCACGAACGCCTTGGCGCCCGGCATGGGGTTCTCCACCGTGCCGGTGCGCTCGTCATGGGCGCGGATGGAGATGGCGATCTTGCCCTGCATGGCCGCCACTTCGGTGCGAGTCTCCCACAGCGGCTTGCCGGTTTCCCGGGCTATGGTCAGGGCCAGCGCCTCCTTGTGCTCACCGAGCAGATCGGCATAACGGCGCACTATGGCCAGACGATCCTCGAGGGCCAGATCAGACCAATGGTAGAAGGCCGTGCGGGCCGCCTTGACGGCGGCATCCACCTGAGCAGCGCTCGCCGCCTTCCCGCGCCAGATCACTTCGTTCCTGGCCGGATCTTTTGATTCGAACGGCTTGCCTTCACCGGCCAGCCACTGGCCATCGATAAACTGGACTAAAGACATCATCAATTCACTCCCTGTGGTGCACAGGCCGCCTTGGCAGCCTGCTTCAATGCGGTGATATGGATCCGTTATTCCAGATCGACGACCCGAACCATGTCGCCACTCTCAACCTTGAGGGCGGCCGCCATCTTGGGCGGTATGATGGCTTCGTGCTTGTCCAGATCGACCCGGATGTTGCCGTAGCAAGCGCGGTATTGTTCAAACCTGGCGTTGCAGACGAGATAGGTGTGACCGCCGATGGGCTCACCCACCAGCACCGCCAGTTTCTGGCTGCGGCGTACGCTGCGGATGTGTTTCACATCACACTCGACGGTGGGGCCGGCATCGAAGATGTCGACATAACCACGGTTCACGAAGCCCTCGTCCTGCAGCATCTTGATGGCCGGACGGGTCTTCTCGTGAGTCTGACCGATGACGGCGCGTGCCTCGTTGCTCAGCAGATTGACGTAGATGGGGTACTTGGGCATCAGCTCGGCGATGAAGCGCTTCTTGCCGATGCCGGTGAGGTAGTCGACGGTGGGAAAGTCCATCGAGAAGAAATGCTTTTGCAGCCACTCGTAGAAGGGGCTGTGACCGTTCTCATCAGAGACGCCGCGCATTTCGGCGAAGACGGTCTTGTCAAACAGCTCGGGGTGCTCGGCCATGAACAGGAAACGGTGCTTGGAAAGCAGGCGGCCATTGAGCCCCTCGCGGGCGCATTCACGCAGAAACAGGGTGCACAGCTCGGAGTTGCCGGTGTAGTCGTTGGACAGCGTGAGCGTCTCAACCACGTTGTAGATGCCGAGCTTGGGAGAGGAGTGCACCACCTTGCCGATGTGATAGTTGTAAAACGGCTGGGACAGGCCGACGGCCGCGTCGATGGCGCAGGTACCGACCATCTCGCCGGTCTCCAGATCCTCGGCCACGAAGAAATAGAGGCAATCGCCCTTGCCGGCGGGCTTGTCCAGGAAGGTCTGGGTCGAGGCATCGATCTTGCGTTGCAGCAGTTCATCGTTGACCGGCAACGAGGTCATGCCGGTGCCGGATTCGATGGCACAGGTCTTGAGGCCGGCGAAGTCGCGCTGCTCGATAGGACGGATAACCAACATAAATGACAACTCCCTTTCATTGACGACAGGTGGGGTCCCGGCTCCTGCCGGGAGGGCTCCCCACCTCAATTTGGATCAGGCGTTAACCACCTGAGCAACCGCTTTCTCGAACCGGGCCAGCCCTTCCTTGATGTCCGCTTCCGGGATCACCAGGGAGGGAGCGAAGCGCACTACATTGGTGCCCGCTACCAACGCCATCAGCCCCTGATCGATGGAGGCAAGCAGGAAGTCGCGGGAGCGACCCTTGAAGTCATCGTTGAGCACGGCGCCGAGCAGCAGGCCCTTGCCGCGCACTTCGCTGAAGCAGTGGTACTTGGCGTTGATGGCGTCCAGACCGTCGCGGAACAGCTGCTCGCGCTGCTTGATGCCGCTCAGCACTTCCGGGGTATTGACCACGTCGATCACCGCCTCGGCCACCGCACACGCCAGCGGGTTGCCGCCGTAAGTAGAGCCGTGAGTGCCCACTTTCAGGTGAGACGCGATCTCGGTGGTGGTCAGCATGGCACCGATGGGGAAACCGCCGCCCAGCGCCTTGGCGCTGGTGAGGATGTCCGGCGTGACCCCCAGACCCATGTAGGCAAACAGCTCGCCGGTACGACCGACCCCGGATTGCACCTCGTCATAGATGAGCAGGGCATTGTGCTTGTCGCACAGCTCACGCACCCCTTTGGCAAACTCGTCGGTGGGACGAATGATGCCACCCTCCCCTTGCAGCGGCTCCATCACCACGGCACAGGTATTGTCGGAGATGACGGAGGCCAGCTCTTCCAGGTTGTTGTAGGCGACGTGGGTGATGTCGGCCGGCTTGGGACCGAAGCCATCGGAGTAGACCGCTTGGCCGCCGACGCTGACGGTGAAGAAGGTGCGGCCGTGGAAGCCCTGATGGAAGGCGATGATCTGGGTCTTGTGGGCACCGAACTTCTCGATGGCGTAACGACGGGCCAGCTTGAGCGCCGCTTCGTTCGCTTCGGCGCCGGAGTTGCAGAAATAGACCTTCTCGGCAAAGGTGGCGGCGACCAGCTTCTTGGCCAGACGCAGGGCCGGCTCGTTGGTCATCACGTTGGAGAGGTGCCACAGCTTCTCGCCCTGGGTTTTCAGGGCTTCGACCAGCTTGGGATGGCAATGGCCCAGGCCATTGACCGCGATCCCGCCCGCGAAGTCGACATACTCGCGGCCTTCCTGATCCCAGACACGTGATCCCTCCCCGCGTACCGGAATGATCTTGGCCGGCGCATAGTTGGGAACCATCACTTCATCAAACACTTCACGTGTCACTGCCAACAACTCTGACATATTGCTCTCCTGCTATATCGCGGCAGAATAATCCACCGCTCAAAAGTTAAATCCGTGTAAACGTGGCGGAATTATCACAGAAAAAAAGTAAAAAGTCTGTAACTTAACCGCCAATGAGGAACAATGTTCGATTGCCTGTGAGATTTTAGGCAACCGCATTGCATAACGGCTCAGGGGGTGTTGGCAAGAGATAATTTGGGCAGGAAGGAGGGTGAATAAAGTGTCAGGGAAAATTTTTTTGGCCTCATTTCGATTATGAGACGAGGATCACGATTTTTTCAGGAAACGGCCAAAAAGTTGGCCAGCAACTGGTGTCCCTGCTCGCTCAAAATGCTCTCCGGGTGGAACTGAACTCCCTCCAGTGCCAGTGTTTTATGCCGCAGCCCCATGATCTCGTCCATGGAGCCATCGTCATGTTCGCTCCAGGCAGTGATCTCGAAACAATCGGGCAGGGAGTCATGCGCCACGATGAGCGAATGGTAGCGGGTGACCCGCAGCGGATCCTTGAGTCCCTTGAATACCCCCTCCCCCGTATGGCGGATGAGGGACGTCTTGCCGTGCATCACCTGACGGGCACGCACCACCCGGGCGCCGAACGCCTGAGCCAGGGACTGGTGGCCGAGGCAGACGCCGAGAATGGGTATCTCACCGGCAAAACGGGAGATGGCCGCCAGCGAGATGCCCGCCTCGTTCGGTGTGCAGGGACCGGGAGAGATCACCAGATGGCTTGGGGCAAGCCGGGCTATCTCTTCCAGACTCAGCTCGTCGTTGCGCCTGACCACCACGTCCTGCCCCAGGGCGCCAAAATATTGCACCAGGTTCCAGGTAAAGGAGTCGTAGTTGTCGATGAGTAGCAGCATGAGAGAGCCCTGGGAATAGAACAGAGACGGTAAGCAGACTGCGCCTGCCGGCCGTCCACGGACAAACGCCGCGCATTCTGGCATGTCTGCCCCCGTTAATAAACCGCTGAGGGGTCATCACGCGGGCATGGATGGCAGCTTCTGGTTTTTACTCAGCAAAACATCTCTGCCATCTCGAAGACGTTGTCCCCATGAGGCTGACCAACCTGTGCCCCTCGACGGGGAAACGGACGAGAACAGGCAGAAGACACCGGATAGCCCATGGGCTGGGCTCGGGAGCAGGAAGGGGGAAAGGCGGGCACGGCTTAAGTGCCGAAAGCGGGGTGTGGCATGGCAACCCAGCAGATGGGCAGAAGCCGGGAGAGCACCTCAGCGATCCAGATAACGTCCCTGCTCCAGCTCGCGCTCGCGCTGGCACTCGGCCAGATAGATGGCGGCAGCGATGGCCGGGGTCTTGTGGTGCTTGTCGATGGCATTGGAGACCATCAGCTGCAGGGTGTTGAGGTTCTTGGCCTTGCGAAACTTGCGCAGCCAGTTGCCCTTGTCACTCAGTTCTTCAATCGGGGTATGTGATTCGACAGACATGCTTTCTCTTGGGGCAAGAACCCGCGTTTGACATTGGAAGTTGAATTGACGAACCAGGGGTCGGGTAAAACAAAGAAAGCCAGGCAAATACCCAGCTCTCTACGACTACACCTTCCCAGTATGTCAGGCTCGAGGAACGAAGCCGACGACATCATATACGCTGGTCAGGGTTTTTTCAGCCCTTTCCCGCGCCTTTTGTGCGCCAGCCGCCAAAATGGCCTGCAGATGAGTCTCATCCTGACGCAGCTCGCGGAAGCGTGCCTGGATGGGCTCCAGCAGGGCGACCACGGCATCGGCCGTCTCGCTCTTGAGGTGGCCGTACATCTTGCCCTCGAAGTGCTGCTCGAGCTCGGGGATGGAGCGGCCTGTCACACCGGACATCAGGGTCAGCAGGTTGGAGACCCCCGGCTTGTTCTCGGGATCGAAGCGCACCACGGCCGGTTCGTCGGAATCGGTCATCGCCCGCTTGATCTTCTTGACGATCTGCTTGGGATCTTCCAGCAGGCCGATGAAGTTGGCCTCGTTGTCGTCAGACTTGGACATCTTCTTGGTGGGATCCTGCAGGCTCATCACCCGGGCACCGTCGGTCGGGATGAAGGGCTCAGGCAGGGTGAATACCTCACCGTACAGGTTGTTGAACCGGGTGCAGATGTCGCGAGTCAGCTCCAGATGCTGCTTCTGGTCGTTGCCGACCGGCACCTGGTTGGCCTGATAGAGCAGGATGTCCGCCGCCATCAGCACCGGATAGCCAAACAGGCCGACGTTGACGTTGTTCTCGAAACGGGCGGACTTGTCCTTGAACTGGGTCATGCGCGACAGCTCGCCCATCTGGGTGTAGCAGTTGAGGATCCAGCCGAGCTCGGCGTGCTGCGGCACGTGGGACTGGATGAAGACGGTGCTCTTGGCCGGATCGATGCCGACCGCCAGATAGAGGGCGGCGGCATCCAGGCACGCCTTGCGCAGGGCGGCAGGCTCCTGGCGGGTGGTGATGGCGTGCAGATCGACGATGCAGTAGAGGCAGTCGAAGTCATCCTGCATGTTGACCCACTGACGCAAGGCGCCCATGTAGTTGCCTATGGTCAGCTGGCCCGAGGGTTGGGCCCCGCTCAATACGATTGGTTTAGCCATGAATGTGTTGATCCTTGTTATTCAGCCAACAGGGCATCGAGCTCTGCAAACTGCTCGCATACCCAGTCAGGGCGGGAATCCGCGATGGGACGGCCATAGTTGTAGCCGTAGGTGAGCCCCACCACCTTCATGCCGGCGGCCTGGGCGGCCAGCACATCATTTTCGGAGTCCCCCACCATCAGGGTGCGGGACGGGCTGACGCCAAGCTCGTGGCAGGCGTGCAGCAGCGGATCCGGGCTCGGTTTCTTGACGGGCACGCAGTTGCCCCCCAGCCAGAGAGCGAAACAGTCACCGATGCCGAGGGCATCCAGAATGGGCTGCACGAAGTGACTCGGCTTGTTGGTCACCACGGCCTGCCGGTAGCCGAGCGCCTGCAGGCGGCGCAGGCTCTGCTCCACACCGTCATACATGGCCAGCCCTTGCAGCAGGCAGGCCTGATAGTGCTGGTCGAACAGGGGGCGGGCCCTGGCAAACAGCTCGGGCGCCTCGCGATAGTCCAGCGCACGCTGGATCAACTTGTCGGCGCCATTGCCGACCCAGGTGCGCACCACTGCCTCGTCGGCCTCGGCCAGCCCCAGATCGGTCAGGGTGCGGTTGACCGCCAACGCCAGTTGGGAAGCGCTGTCGATCAGGGTGCCATCCAGATCGAACAGCACCAGATCGAAGGGACGTTCAACGGACATGAGCCAGCTCCGCCCGCATTTGATCGATCACCGCCTTGTAATCCGGCTTGCCGAAGATGGCGGAGCCCGCCACGAACATGTCAGCCCCGGCGGCGGCGATCTCGCGGATGTTCTCCACCTTGACGCCACCGTCGATCTCGAGGCGAATGTCACGACCGCTCTCATCGATCAGGCGACGCACCTGACGCAGCTTGTCGAGGGTGCCGGGGATGAAGCTCTGACCACCGAAACCCGGGTTGACCGACATCAGCAGGATCACGTCCAGCTTGTCCATCACGTACTCGAGGCAGGTGAGCGGCGTGGCCGGGTTCAGCACCAGACCGGCCTGGCAACCCTGCTCCTTGATGAGACCCAGAGTGCGATCCACGTGATCGGAGGCTTCCGGGTGGAAGGTGATCAGGTTCGCACCCGCCTTGGCAAAATCGGGCACGATGCGATCCACCGGCTTGACCATCAGGTGCACATCGATGGGGGCTTCGATGCCGTAGTCACGCAGGGCCTGACAGACCATGGGGCCTATGGTCAGGTTGGGGACATAATGGTTGTCCATCACGTCGAAGTGCACCACGTCGGCCCCGGCGGCCAGCACCTTGGCCACATCCTCACCCAGACGGGCAAAGTCGGCGGAGAGGATAGAGGGGGCAATCAGAAAGTCTTTCATCAGCGTCATCCATTGGCAGCGTGGCAGAAAAAGCGGCGCAATTTTACCGCAAACGTGAAATGAAAACGACCAGCAAGTGCAGAAGACGCAGACCGCGAGTCTCACCACAAACACGGAATGAAAACGACCCGCACCTGCAGAAGATGCGGACCGCGAGTCTCACCGCAAACGTGGAATGAAAACGACCCGCAAGTGCAGAAGACGCGGACCGCGAGTCTCACCACAAACACGGAATGAAAATGACCCGCACCTGCAGAAGATGCGGACCGCGAGTCTCACCGCAAACGTGGAATGAAAACGACCCGCAAGTGCAGAAGACGCAGACCGCGAGTCCTGCCGCAATACACGCGATGACAATGACCCGCTCGTACAGCCGACCCGGATCTCGCTCTCGCCCAGTCAGAAACGACAACGGTCCCCGCAGGGACCGTTCATGATTCAACCGACTGAGACCAGTTCGGCCTCACCGGGGTAATGGCCCTGCTCGGGAGCGATGCCGGGCGGGTAAAGTGCCAGCAGTTCGGCTACCTTGTTGCGGCTGCCGCCGTTGCGGCTGATGGTGCGCTTGACCAGGATCTCGTCCAGCCGGGCCCCGCGGTAGAGCTCCCGGGTCAGCTCGATGTCGTGGTTGCTGATGAGCACTGGCACCCCCTTGTGGGCGGCGGTATGACGGGCCAGCCTGGCCAGCAGCGCCTGGTCATCCAGAGTGAAGCCGCCGGCCGAGTAGGTGGTGAAGCTCGCCGTGGTGGAGAGCGGCGCATAGGGGGGATCGCAGTAGATCACCCAATCCTCCTCCGCCCTGGCCATGGCATCGGCATAACTCTCGCAGATGAAGGTGGCCTTCTGTGCCTTCTCGGCGAAGGCCCACAGCTCTTTCTCCGGGAAATAGGGCTTCTTGTACGAGCCGAACGGCACGTTGAAACCGCCCTTCTTGTTGTAACGACACAGGCCGTTGAACCCGTGGCGATTCAGAAACAGGAACAGCTGAGACCTTTCGAACCCGGCTTCGGTCTGGTTGAACTGGGTGCGCAGCCGATAATAGGCGGTCTTGTGGTTGTGCTCGGCCACAAACAACTTGCGCGCCTCGCGGATGAAGTTGTCCGGCTGCCGCTTGAGATGATTGTAGAGACCGATCAGATCCGGATTGATGTCGTTGAGCACGTAGGCATCGTAATCCGTGTTGAGAAACACCGAGCCCGCTCCGACGAAAGGCTCCAGCAACACACGCCCGGCCGGCAAGCGCTCGGCAATCTCTTCGACCAGGGAGTATTTTCCCCCGGCCCATTTTAAAAACGCGCGTGTTTTTTTCATGGAAGTCCGGTGTTAAGAAGGCAATGCCCAAAAAAGGGGGACGATTCTACCCCCTTCCCCAGGCGACTGGCTATTGCTTCAATTCTTTTTGTATCTGGGCAAATGACTTGGGCCAGGGTTGTCCCTTGAGCAAGGCGGGGGTGAGCTTGCGGATCGCCGCCTTGGCCTGGGTGCTGTTGGCATAGTCACCCTGCACCACCACGTACCAGGGGCTGCCACGGAAGCGGGTCTTGTAGACCCAGACCTTGCCCGCCAGCCCATGCTCGGCCACGAAGCTGTCAACCGCCTGGGTGTTGCTGGCCCCCATCAGCTGGATGCTGTAGTGGTTCTTCGCCTTCTTGTTGAGGGTCGCTACCGGCGTCAGGGCCACCTTGGGAGCCGGCGCTGCGGCGGGCGCAGTCGCGGCAGGAGTGGGCGTCGCCTTGACAACGGGCGCCGTGCTCTGTGCCTGTGCCGCCGCCCCGGTCGGAGCAGCACGGGAACTCCCTCCGACCAGCTCGTCCACCACGGCCGTCGGCAGGGCACCGCTGACGTTGGGCTGTGTCATCAATTTCTCAACCACTTCGTCGGAGATGACGACCCGGCGCCCCTCGTAATTGCTCGACTCCGTGGTGACCGTCTCGCTCTCGACCTTCTTGGGCAAAGTCTTGGCATCGGGCTGCCAATCCCGGGCGACCTGGTTGCCTGAGACGCTGGCTTCGGCGCCACTGCTCGCCTGGCTCCCCTGGGCACCGCTCGCCGCGCCGACGCTCAGCGGATCGGTCGCGACGGGGTCGGGCAACGCCATCCCCTGGGTCGAGGTCTGGGGTTGCTCCTTGCCCGCCTCCTCGAACAGAGGGAGGTAACTCAGCGCCAGCAAACCGGCGGCCGCCAGGGCCAGCACGGTCGCAATCTTCTTGACGGGCAACTCGGCCTGACGTTTCTTGGGCCTTCTGTCGGTCATGACATCCTCCAATGACTGCATGATGGCGGAAGGGTGTCCCCCCGCCTCCTTCAGGATCTCTTCCACTTTGGGCTTGGGCAAGAGGGCCGCCGGGATCTTCAGCTCCTTGGCCTTCTCATACAAGAAGATGCGCTGCTCCGGTGCGCTCAGTGGCGCGACTTCCAGCTCGAGCGCGGGCATGGCACGCCCCTTGAGGGCGTTCTTCTGATCGCGACACCAGACGTCACTACCCGAGAGCAGAATGGCCAGTTTATGGGGAGAGGCCAGGGTATCGTTGTGGCGACCGAGCGCCCACAGCTCCCCCACCAGTTCGGTCGGCAGAGTGTCGGCACGCTCGATCATGAGCAGCAGGGTGGAAGGCTTGCCCTCCAGCATGCGGAAGAAGCTGTCGGCCAGCGCATCCTGCGCATTGAACAGGGGGCGCGCCACCACCTGCTGAAGCAGCAACTGGCGCACGTCTGCCATCTTCATGGCCGGACTGCCGATGAGGCTCACCACCCGCACCTGGTCAGGCAGTTGGGCAAGCAGGGATTCACACAGGGTGCCACGGCCGCTGCCGGGCTTGCCGGAGAGAAAAACAAAGGGGTGATTGAACTCAATCAGATGCAGCAGCCGGTCAACCAGCTGCCGCTGGGAAGGCAATTTCAGCAATTTGTTATTGGTCACGACCAGACTCGATCACCGCCATCAATTGCGCATCCGTCACATCGGCCACTACCTGGGCCTGTCCGATCCCGATTGGCAACACCAGCCGCAGCTTGCCTTCCAGCACCTTCTTATCACGGCGCATGTGGCGAATGAAGGCGGCAAAATCCATCTCGGGCGGCGCCAGCACCGGCAGGTCCGCCGCCAGCAACAGGTCGCGGACTCGAGCCACCTCTTGCGCCGTCATGTCGCCACGGGCCAGGGCTGTCTCGGCCGCCAGCATCATGCCCGCCGCCACCGCCTCACCATGGAGCCAGTTGCCATAGCCCTTCTCGGCCTCGATGGCATGGCCGAAGGTGTGGCCCAGGTTCAGCAGGGCACGGACGCCGTGCTCGGTCTCGTCCTGACCGACCACGTCGGCCTTGATTTCACAGCAACGGCGAATGGCGTAAGAAAGGGCATCTGCGTCAAGGCGTTGCAGCCGCGCCATGTTGACTTCGAGCCAGGAGAAGAAGGCCTCATCCCAGATGATGCCGTACTTGATCACCTCGGCAATGCCGGCTGCAAATTCCCGCGCAGGCAGGGTCTTGAGGCAATCGGTGTCGATGATCACATGCTTGGGCTGATAGAAGGCGCCCACCATGTTTTTACCAAGAGGGTGGTTGACGGCGGTCTTGCCGCCGACGGAGGAGTCAACCTGGGAAAGCAGTGTGGTAGGCACCTGAATGAACGGAATGCCTCGTTGATAGCTTGCCGCAGCAAAGCCGACAACGTCGCCTATCACGCCGCCCCCCAGGGCGATGAGGGTGGTGTCACGACCATGACTGGTTTCCAGCAGAGCAGACATGATCCGCTCGAAGGTAGCCAGGGTCTTGTAGGCCTCGCCATCCGGCAAGATCAGGTGTTCAACCTGAAAACCGGGCAGCAACTGAATGATCTGCTCAAGATACAAGGGGGCGACGACGGTGTTGGTCACTATCATGACCCGCTTGCCCTTGATCGTCTGCGTCAGCACCTCGGGGCGTTGCAACAGACCAGCAGCTATCTCAATCGGGTAGCTGCGCTCACCCAGTTCGACCTTCAACCTTTCCATGGACGTCCTCTATTGATTACATACCAATCAACTTAACGATTTGATTAGCTACTACTTTTGCACTTTGATCATCCGTCTGGATGACAAAGTCTGCGACTTCTTCATACAGGGCGTTGCGCTCGAGGGCCAGACGCTCCAGCACTTCGCGGGGCGGCTCTTCGGTTTGCAACAGGGGGCGACGCTTGTCTCTCTGGGTACGCGCCAGTTGCTTTTCAATGGTGGTTTCTAGGTAGACCACGATACCGCGCGCAGAGAGTTTGTTGCGGGTTTCACGGCTCTTGATGGCGCCGCCGCCCGTTGCCAGCACGATACCCTGCTGCTCGGCGAGTTCACCGATCACCTTCTCTTCGCGGATCCGGAAACCCTCTTCGCCTTCAACATCGAACACCCAGCCGATATCGGCACCACTGCGGCGCTCAATCTCATGATCTGAGTCGAAAAACTCCATGTGCAGTTGTTCTGCCAGATGTCTACCTATGGTGCTCTTGCCCGCACCCATGGGACCTATCAGGAAAATATTGCGTTTCTCAGCCATGTCTTTTCGTTAGTAATTACAAACTGTATGGCCCCGGTAACTACTCGACCGGGGTACCTATGAACCTTATCTTGCGATGGATCAGGAGGGGGATTATCTCAATAGAAACCAGGACTGGCAACCGCAGCCCTTACGCCCCAGCCTCATCGGGGCGTAAGGTTATATGTGTTTTACCCTCACATGTAAAGTTTTCAGAGGGCGTCGGTGACTATCCTCGGGGTCACGAAGATCAGCAGTTCACGCTTCTTGTTCTCACTGGTGGTTTTCTTGAACAGATAACCGAGGCCGGGAATATCCCCCAGCAGCGGTACCTTGCTGACGTCGTTCTTGATGGTCTGTTGATAGATGCCGCCCAGCACCAGGGTCTCACCATTGTTGACCAGCACCTGGGTGGTGATGGACTGGGCGTTGATGGAGACTGCATCCCCGGTACCGGTCGGGACGGTTTCCCCCTTGGTATCCTGGGTCACGGTCAAATCCAGGATGACCCTGTTGTCGGGGGTGATCTGTGGCGTGACCTTGAGACTCAGCACCGCCTTCTTGAAGGTGACCGAGGTCGCCCCGCTGGAAGAGGACTCCACATAGGGGATCTCGGTCCCCTGTTCGATCAAAGCCGGTTTCTGGTTCGCCGTGGTGACCCGAGGGCTTGCAATGATCTCGGCCTTGCTCTCCTTCTCCAGCGCCGACAGTTCAAGGTCGAGCAGAGTGCCATTGGCGAGACGGGCAACCTGGAAGGCCAGGGTACCGGCGGCGTTGGTCACCGGCAGGTTGACGTTGAGCCTGTCTTCCACGCCGGGGCGCGTGATGGTGGAGCTGCCGTCATTATTACCCGCGCCATCATTGCCCTCTATGGTGCCAGAGGTGCCATTGCCATGACCATCCGTCTTGGTCACCCCCCACCGCACGCCCAATGCCTCGTCGAAGCCGTCGTCTATGGTCACCATGCGCGCCTCGATCACCACCTGCTTGACCGGGATATCGAGGATGTCCAGCATCCGCTTGACGTTGCCGATGACATCCGCCGTGTCTTTGACCACCAGCACGTTGGTGCGTTCGTCCACGCTCACTGCGCCTCTGGGAGAGAGCAGCTTGGTGCTCTCGGAGGAGAGCAGGGCCGCCACTTCGGATGCCTTGGCATAGTTGATCTGCAAATATTCGGTATAGAGCGGCGCCAGATCGGCCACCTGATTGCGGCTCTCCAGTTGCTGTTTCTCTCGTGCGGCAATCTCGTCCGCCGGGGCCACCAGCAGGATGTTGTTGTCCAGCCGCTTGTCGAGCCCTCTGACCTTGAGGATGATGTCGAGCGCCTGCTCCCAGGGCACGCCATCAAGGCGCAGGGTGATGTTGCCGGAAACGGAATCCGTGGTCACCAGGTTGAGGTTATTGAAGTCGGCGATGATCTGCAGCACGGTTCGAACAGGAATATCCTGGAAGTTCAGCGAGATTGGCTTGCCCTGATACTGTTTCGCGGTCGTGGTGGCGACGCGTTTTTTCACCTCTATGATGAACATCTTGTCGGCCTGGTCGTAGCGATAATCAAACTGACCATTGACCGAAAGTTCAAACAGGGTGTCATTGCCCTGACGGAACACCTCCACCTGGGAGACCGGGGTCGCAAAATCCTGCACATTGATAAGATTGAGTTGCTCATCCGGGATCCGGGTACCATGGAACTTGGCGAGCACCTTCTGGCCACGGCTGCTCACATCCACTGCAGCCGAACTGTTATCCAGGGTCACGAGAAATTCCCCCTGCCCCTCCTTGCCACGGCGAAAATCCACCCCCTTGACCGAGTTGAAGTAGGCACCTCCCGCGTTTGCCTGCGAGACGGACAGCACGGGTTTGCTGGCTGCAACGGGGACGGGAACAGCAACGGGAGAGGAGACAGAGACGGGCTGGGCCTGATATTGAGACTGGTTCTGAGCGACCCGCTGCGTATCAATCAGCGCCGACTGGGTCACTGGCTGGCTCCTGACAAGCGCTGACGGACTGGCACTTGGAGAGGTCGTCGTCGCAGCCACTGGCTGACCGGCCTTCTCTCCCAATGACACCAGCAATTTGTTGCCCTGTTGATGGACCTGGTAAGGGGTCAGCTGATCGAGCGCTATCTTGATATCGAGCCCTTCCCCCTTGCCCTCCACCTTGAGGTTGTCCACCCCTTGCTGCTTGATGGGCAGCGGGTTGACCGTCAGCGCGCCTATGGCTCCGGGCACGTGCAGCAAGAGTTGATTGGGTTCATACGACAGCCTGTCGGTAAATCCGCTCACAGGCTCGCTGAAACTCAGCTCGAGCAAGAGCTGATCGGCCAACAGCGGATTTACCCTGACCTCCTGCAACGCTGGCACCGCCCACACCTGAGCGCATGCGCCCAGCCACAACAGCGCCACACCGCTCATCCTTCTTATTGTTGTTCTCATCTCTGCTCATCCCTGATCATAGTTTTGCGTCGAGATTGGCCATGGCCAGCTGAGTTTCTCGGGTGACCCAGCATCCTTTGCCATCCGGTACCGTTTCCATCAAGTCAACATGAGTATTCGTTATCTTGATGACTCTGCCCTGATCCAGTCCCATGTACTGATTGAGCCCCACACGCACGGCTTGCCCGTCCGGGGTCCTGATCAGCGCCCATAACTGTCCCTGCTTGCCGATGGATCCCTTCATGCTCAAACTGGCCAGCGAATAGCGCTCCAGCACTTCCTTCTCCCGATTCGCCACTATCTGGGCGCAGTCTGGTTTGGTCTTCGCATCCACTCTGGAACTGGTCTCTGGTTGCGGTTCAATGAAGGGGCTGCGTTGATCGCTGTGCTGATAGGCCATGGGGGAAAAGGGTTTTATCTCCGGCAAGGGTTCGATCGGGATGGGTTGCCTCGCCTTGGTTTGTTGTACGTACTCGTCCATGTCTTCCTGCCCGCCGCAGGCCGTCAACAACAGCACCGGCAAGAGGAGTCCTATCACTCTCATGCTCATGGCTTCTGCTCCAGGGTTTTACCGTTGTATTTGTAGGTCTTGGCCTGCATGGACATGCCTATCAATTCGCCCTGATCCCGGCTTTGATTGAGCTGAAACGACTCCAGGATGACGATGCGCGGCAATGCAGCCATGTCAGCCGTGAACTTGCCAAGCTCGTGATAAGTGCCCACCACCTCGATGCGCATGGGAAGTTCGGTCGAGAATTCGTGTTTGACCTCTGCTTCCCAGTTAATCCTGTTCAATTTGAGCCCGTTGTCGGTGGCGATAAAGCTGATGTCATCCAGCAGCCCTGCCACTTCATGGGTGTTGGGCAGCTGCTTGAGCTGGGCATCCACCAAATGCTCCAGTTGCACCATCTGCTTCCGGTATGCCTCCAGGTTGGCAGCCAGCATGGCCTTGCTCTCGAATTGGGCCTTCAGTTCCTGCTCTTTGACGGCCTCCTGCCGCAAGGCCGTCAGGGAATTGGCAATCACATAGTAGTAGATGGCCCCCCCCAGCAAGGCACAGCAAAACAGGATGAAGATCCCCTTGGCAACCTTGGGCCAACGCGCGATGTCATTGAGATCCAGGTCATTGAACTGTTGCAGGTTCATTTTTGCCCCTTAGCCGCGGCCGGAGCGACGCCGGCAATCTGGAACATCATGGAGAACTGGCTGAGGGCCACGGGCGCCACATCCGCAGTGAAAATAGTGCTGAGCTGAGACTGCCCCAACCAGCCCGAACCATCGATGCGCCTCATCATGCTGGCAACCCGGCCATAGGCTTCAGCCTTGCCGTTGACATCAATTCTGTTGGCCTGCAAGGCCAGGGTATTGAGGTAGACGCCGTTGGGCACCAGCACGGGGAGCTGGTTGAACAGGCGTACCGGTATGTTGCGCCTTGTCTGCAACTGCTCGATAAGCTGCATCCGGTCGATCAGTTCCTTGCGACGCTCCTTGAGCAAGCGGATCTCGCCAAGCTGGGTATCGAGTGTGGCCATCTCCTGCAGCAGACGCTGGTTGCGCTGCTGCTGATACCCGATCTGCTGCTGCACCAGCCAGTCGACGGCAAAGGCAAGGGAGGCCGTGGCCGCGAGGAACAGACCGATCATGATGCCAAACTGTTTCTTCTGACGCTGGGCCCTGGCCAGTCGCCAGGGCAGTAGGTTTATATTTGACATGGTGTGAAGCTCCGCAGTGCCAGACCGAATGCCGCCATGTACTTGGCTCCATGGATGAGGCCTCCTTCTCCCTTCGGCTTGCCAAACAAGGCAAAGGGGTCGGGATGCAGGACGTCACAGTTGAGCTCGCTGCCTATCTGCCCGACGAGACCAGGCAGCAGGCTGCCCCCTCCCGTCAGCACCAGTTTTGACAGCTCCTTGTTGCCCGACGAACTGCAAAATAGCTGCACATTACGCTTTACCTGCAACACCAGGGTGTTGAGATGAGGCAACAACACATCCACCTCATGGTCGGCAGGCAAGCGACCCTGTACCTTGGCAAGCTCCGCCTCGTCCAGACTCATGCTGTAAAAAGAGGCCAGGGCCTGGCTGTATTGATCGCCACCGAAATTCTGCAGACGAGAGTAGACGACCTCCCCCTTGAGCAGCGCGGCAAAGGTCATGGCACTGGCGCCTATGTCGACGATACCGACCGGCTTGTCCCAGGTTTTCAGCTCGGGCAGACAGGCGAGCACGGCACGCCCCAGCGCATGGGCACCCACATCTACCACCATGGTCTTCATATCGGCCTCCATCAGCGCACTGACCCGGCCGTTGACGCTCTCGGTACGCGCCGCACTCAGCAGCACCTCCTGGCGGCTCTCATCTGCCGTCAGGCCGAGGATCTCGAAATCCAGGCTGACCTCATCGAGGGGGAAAGGAATGAGCTGTTCTGCCTCCAGGTGAACCTGGTTCTCCAGCTCGTTCTCGTTGATGTTGGCATCAACCTGAATGACCTTGGTGATGACATTGGAGCCCGTCACGGCCGTGGCCACGAGCTGACAGTCCCCTTGTATGAGCCGCTTGAGCGACTTGAGGGACTGACCGACCCGTTCAATGTCCTGCAGTTGATAATCGACCAGAGTGCCCTTGGGCATGGGGATCTCGGCAACCGATTCGAGATGCACCTTGCCAGGACGTCCGCTGAGGGTGACGGCCTTGATGGTTTGACTGCCAAAATCAATGCCCGCCAAGGAGAGGAGGGATCCCTTACTTAATAGCCCAAACATATACACATCCATGCGTTATTGGGTTTTAGGACTTATTGTAGGACAGTGCATCACGACGTGATGACTTAACTCAATATAATGCTCTATCTATCAATGTCATAAAGTTTATGTCAAAAGTTGACGCGCCTCTCCTTTCGGCCTTGATTGCGGCCCCCTTGGTAATTGCGTCCTGGAATGCTACCCTCCCGCCTCTTCTCGAGGTCGATGTCCCCGGACAGGAAAACCTCGAATCCGCGAGGGTAAAAAGGCTATACTCTGCGCCCGTTGGCTAATTTTAAGACGATTGGTAGTTCTTCCATGCTGAAATGGCTCGTTCGCCTGTTTATTGTCATGATGCTGGGTGCAGTGCTGGGTGTTGCCAGCCTCATCGGCATCTACTTCTACATCAAGCCCCAGTTGCCGGATGTGAGCGCCCTGCGCGATGTCAAACTGGCCACTCCGATGAAGGTGTACAGCCGGGACGGGGAACTGATCTCCCAGTTCGGCGAGATTCGTCGTATCCCGTTGCGGTTGGATGAAATCCCCCAGCCCATGATAGATGCGGTGCTCGCCACCGAGGATGCCCGTTTCTATGAGCACCCGGGCATAGACCCCATCGGCATCATCCGGGCCGCCACCGTCTGGGCCGTCTCCGGCCAGGCCCGCCAGGGCGCCAGTACCATCACCCAGCAGGTTGCGCGCAACTTCTTCCTGAGCAACGAGAAGACCCTAGTGCGCAAGATAAAGGAAGTGTTCCTGGCCTGGCGCATCGAGCAGAATCTCTCCAAGGATGAGATCCTCACCCTTTATCTCAACAAAATCCCCCTCGGTTACCGGGCATTCGGGGTCGGCGCCGCCGCCCAGGTCTACTTCGGCAAAGACGTCAAGGATCTGACCCTGGACGAGATCGCCATCATCGCCGGGTTGCCGAAAGCCCCTTCCATGCTGAACCCCATCCGTTCGCCGGAACGTGCCTTTGCACGTCGCAACGTGGTGTTGGGCCGCATGCTGGAGACCGGCAAGATCACCCAGGCCCAGTTTGACGAGGCCTCCAAGATGCCGGTCAAGGCCCGTTACCACGGTGCCGAGACGACTCTCAATGCCCCATACCTGAGCGAGATGGTGCGCCAGAAGATGGTGGAGCAGTTTGGCGAAGATGCCTACACCATGGGGCTGCACGTCTACACCACTGTTACCGCCAAGCGCCAGCGCGCCGCCCACCAGGCGCTACTGGACGGCGTCTTCGACTATGACACCCGCCACGGCTATCGCGGCCCGACCGCCCTGCTGTGGAAGGCCGGGGAAACGGCCTGGGACTACGACCAGATCATGGCCCATCTGGCCAAGCAACCGACCTACCAACCCCTGATGGCCGCTGTGGTCACCAAGGTCGGCGACAAGAGCGCCACCCTGGTGCTGAAGAATGGCAAGCAGGCAGAACTCGGCTGGAACGGTATCAAGTGGGCCCGAACTTTCATCACCGATGATCGCCAGACCTATCCACCGAAATCGGCACGGGACGTACTGAAGGTCGGCGCCCAGATCTGGGTGCGGGAGAAAGGGGAAGAGCTGCTGCTCTCCCAGATCCCTGACGTCAACGCCGCCCTGGTCGCCATGAACCCGCAGGACGGTGCCATCGAGGCCCTGGTTGGTGGCTTCAGCTTCGAGATCTCCAAGTTCAACCGGGTCGATCAGGCTCGTCGCCAGGTCGGCTCCAACATCAAGCCCTTCCTCTATGCCACCGCGCTGGAGCAGGGTTATACCCTGGCATCCCTCATCAACGACGCCCCGATCAACCAGTGGGATCCCGCCAAGGGCCCCATGTGGCAGCCCAAGAACTCGCCGGCCATCTATGAAGGCCCGACCACATTGCGCCTTGGCCTCGCCAAGTCCAAGAACGTGATGTCGGTCCGGCTGATGCGCGCCATCGGGCTGGATACCTATATCGATGGCCTGACCCGCTTCGGCTTCGCCCGCGAGCACATCTCCGCCAACGAATCCCTGGCCCTGGGGGCCGCCGAGTTCACTCCGCTGGAAGTGGTGCGCGGCTACTCCGTGCTGGCCAATGGCGGCTTCCAGGTGACGCCTTACTTCATCACCGAAGTGACCGACAGCTTTGGCACTCCCCTGTATCAGGCCAATCCGGCCGCCGCCTGCCGCGACTGCGGTGTACTGGCCGCCGCCGGGCTCGACAGCGCCGATGCCTACGCCAACACAGTCCCTGACTGGAAGGCACAGTGCCCGATTGACCCTGTCGTGCCCAACAACATGGCACCCCAGACCATCAGTGCCCAGAGCGCCTTCCTGATCACCGATACACTGACCACCGCCATCTGGGGTGGCAATGGCTGGCGTGGTACCGGCTGGCGCGCGGCCCGTGACCTCAAGCGTCACGACATCTCGGGCAAGACGGGGACCACCAACGAATCGAGGGATGCCTGGTTCTCCGGTTACACCCCGAATCTGGTAGCTACCTCCTGGATCGGTTTTGACAACCACCAGCGCGGTCTCGGCCGAGCCGAATTCGGGGGCGGCGCCGCCCAGCCCATCTGGATCGACTTCATGAAGACGGCCCTGCAGCAAGTGCCAGAGCGCAAGATGCCGGTCCCCGAAGGGATCATGCAGGTACGCATCGATCGTGAGACAGGTCTGCTGACCAACCGTGCCGATGGCGCCAGCATGGAGGAGTTCTTCAAGGAAGGCACTGAACCGACCCGCTATGCGAGCCAGCTCTCCGATGGCAATCAGGTCTACGGCGGCGATGGCTCCAGTAGCGATGGCCCCGTCTCCACCGACGACATCTTCTAAGCTGCCCATTGAGGCAAAAAAACCGGCGCTCTGGCGCCGGTTTTTTTATCTGCACTTCAGCCGAGCAGCCCTTTCATCAGGGCCGAGATGCGGGAGGCCAGTTCATTGAAGCAGGGGCGGCGCACCGAGTAGTGACGATAGAGCAGGGAGATGGTGCGCCCCGGTACCGGGTCTATCACCGGACGATAGCTGACGCCCCTCTCCTCGGCGTTGGCGGGCACCGCCAGCTTCGGCACCAGCGTCATGCCGCTGCCGGCCGCCACCATGTTGCGCAGGGTCTCGAGGCTGGTGCCCTTGAAGCGCTGATCCTCGCCGATGCCGGCGGCAAAACAGAATCCCAGCGCCTGCTCCCGCAGACAGTGGCCATCGGCCAACATCAACAATTTTTTGCCCTTGAGATTGTGCAGTGGCACCGCCCTGGCACTGGCTTCCGGATGATGTTGGGGCACCGCCAGCCACATAGGCTCCTGATAGAGAGGGATGGAGCCAAAGCCGTCCATGCCCTCCAGCTCGGCGAGCACCAGGCAATCAAGCTCTCCTTCCTCCAGCCGCTTGAGCAGCACCTGGGTCTGCTCCTCGTAGAGATAGAACTCCAGCTTGGGGAAGTGTTCCCTCAGATCCTGAATGATGTGGGGCAAGAGATAGGGACCCACGGTGGGAATGAAGCCGATGTGGATCTCACCTGACATGGGCTCGGCGAAGTGCTGGCCTATGCTCTTGAGCTCGCGCACCTCTTTGAGCACCTTGCGGGCCTGCCGGGCCATGGCATCGCCGGCCGGGGTAAACAACACCTTGCGGGAGGTGCGCTCGATCAGGATCACCCCCAGCTCATCTTCCAGCTTGCGCAGCTGGCCGCTCAGGGTCGGCTGGCTGACGAAGCAGCGCTCCGCCGCCTTGCGAAAATGTTTCTCCTCTTCCAGCGCTACCAGGTACTCGAGATCGCGAAGGTTCATAGGTACTGCATCCTGCCAATCAAAGAGGCCGTTAGCATGCCCAAGAACGGTGCGGGGGACAAGGGAAGCCCGAAACGGGGAGCGCTCTCCCCTGCCTCGCTCACCCGACATGCCCATTGCCGTGACCCTGAGGGCCGGTGCGGCAAACCCGGGCATGGCCCGGATCAGTCCGCCATCAGGGCGGCAAGATGGCTCGCGAAGGCTTGCGGCTCCCCCAAGAACGAGGAGGCGGGCAGCGGGATGAGACTTCCCCCCCGCATCAGCCCGAGAGTGGGGAACCCCTGCCCGCCGAGCCGGCGCAGCCAGCCCTGGCTTTGGGCCAGATGCCCGGCGAGATCCACTTGACCAAAGGCCAGGGCGAACGCCTCCGGCGTGATGCCCTGCTCCTGCGCCAGCCGCACGAGATGGGCCTGGTCACCGACCCACTGACCGTCAAGGTAATGGGACTGCTGAATGCGATGCAGCAGGCTCAAACCATCACCACCCAGCTCGGTGACCGCCAGTATGGCCCGGATCGGGGGCTCGGAGTCGAGCAAGAGGCCGTCGCTGAGCAAGAGCTCGTTGAAGTAGCGCTCACCGAAAAGCTGGCCGGTCAGTGCCTGGATCCGTTCGTCATGGGGGCGGACATGGTCCCGCAGGGCCTGGCCCATGGGCTGGCGGCGCGAGCCCAGCCAGAGGCCGCCCGCATGCAGCGCGATCTGCAGGGTCGGGAGCCCGGCCGCGGCCTCAAGCAGGGGGGCGGCGCCATAGCACCAGCCACAGAGGGGGTCATAGACATAATGGAGGGTGATTTGCTGTTCGCTCATATTCATTCTCACTTCAATCTTGGATAAAAAACCGGGCCCTGGGGCCCGGTAAAAAACACAGGGAAAAGGACTCAGGCCATTACCACTTCATCTCGCCCATGTTGACCTTGGCACCTATGGCCAGACCATCGTCAACCGGCAGGGACGGAAAGGCCTTCTTCAGGCCCTCGATCAGCTGATCGCTGTTCTTGGCGGTGGCCAACGCCTGCTCGAAGCGCTGGACGTAGTCACGGGTAAAGGTCACTGCGGCAGAGCCTTTAGGCGCGGTGCCCAGGAAGTGGCCCGGCACTACACGCTCGGGTTTCAGGGCCAGCAGGTTGTCCAGCGCCTTGACCCAGTTGCTGCGGGCCGCTTTGGTCTGGCTGTCCGCCATCCAGACATGCACCCCGTGGTAAACCGGCACGCCACCAAACGCCGTCTTGATCGAGGGGGCCCAGAGGTAGGCATTCGGGGTGTTCATCTCCTTGATTTCAATCTTCTCGCCATCCAGCGTCAGGTGGGAGGCCGTCATCACCTGCGGCACGGTCAGACTCTTGGGTGCGCCCTCTCCCAGGATCGGGCTCCAGTAGCTCAGCTTGGCATCCTTGGTCTGGTTGATATGGTCAACCACATGCTGGTCGGCCAGCACTTTGACATCCGGGAACGCCGCCATGACGGGCTCCAGACCGAAGTAGAAGTCGGGGTCACCGGCACTGATATAAACAGTGGTCAGCTTCTTGCCGCTCTTCTTGATCATCTCGACCACCGCCTGACCATGTTGCACGTCGAACTGGGCATCGATCAGGATCGCCTCCTTATCACCGGTCACCAGTGAGGAGGAGACCGGGAAGATCGCCTTCTCGCCAGGGTTGTAGACGGTCACGCTCAGGGGGGCGGCCAGTGCAGCGCCACTCAGCAGGGTGGTCGCCAGCGTCAGGTTACGGATCAGGGTGTTGTTCATCATCTATTCCTCATCAAGTATTCGGGGTTCATTTGATGGACAGAGTGTATTGGATCGCCTAAGTTGCAAATACAGCGTAAAAAGCGCATCACTGTTGCATATATCGAACATATAGAGAGCCATAGATGGATCGACTGACCGCATTGCGGGTCTTCGTCAGCGTTGTCGAACAGGGGAGTCTGAGCGGCGCCGGAGAGAAACTGGAGATGTCCCGCGCCATGGTCTCGCGCTATCTGGCCGAGCTGGAGCGCTGGATGGGGGCCAGACTGCTGCACCGCACCACCCGCCGGCTGAGCCTGACCGGGCCGGGGGAAGAGGCACTGAACCGGGCCAGGGCCATGCTGGCGCTGGGAGAAGAGATGGAGCACCTGGCCATCCGCAGTGACGAGGCCCCCAAGGGGCAACTACGCATTACCAGCAGCTACTCCCTCTCCGAAGCGCTGCTGGTCAAGGCGGCGGACGACTACCTGGCTCGCTACCCCGCTACGGCCATCGACATCCTGCTGCTGGACAGAACCGTCAACCTGGTGGAGGAGCGGATCGATCTCGCGGTGCGCATCACCAACGATCTGGATCCCAACCTGGTGGCGCGCCGCCTCGGCACCTGCCACTCCGTAGTCTGTGCCAGCCCCGCCTATCTGGCCCATCATGCGCCGCCGCAGCGGGTGCAGGAGCTGGCTCTGCACAACTGCCTCACCTACACCTATTTCGGCAAGAGCCTGTGGGAATTTCAGGGGCCCGAGGGCCCGGAGTCCGTGCCGGTGAGCGGCAACCTCAGCGCCAACATCTCCAACCTGCTGCTGGCGGCGACCCTGGATGGGGCGGGGATCAGCCTGCAACCCGCTTACTCGGTGCAGGCCCACCTGGAGAGCGGCGCCCTGGTGCCCCTGCTGACCCAGTGGCAACCCAAGCAGCTCGGCGTCTATGCCGTCTATGGCACCCGCAAGCAGATGTCTCCCCTGCTGCGCAGCTTCCTCGACTTCCTGATCGCGCACATGGCGGACGATCCCCTGTGGCAGGCCCGCTGAGAGCTAATGAAAAAGGGGCCTGTCGGCCCCTGTCATCCCTGTGTCGGCTTATGCCTCGAAACCAAACGCCTTGACCGGCGGCTCGCCGTCGTCGGCAGCCTCCTCGTCCACATAGATGTCGCGATAGGCGGCGTAGATGGAATAGTTGATGGCCGGCAGCACCACCAGCAAGCCCACCAGCATCAGCAGCGCACCAAAGAAGATCAACACGGCCCCCAGCAGCCCCCACCAAAGGAAGGGCCACATATTGCTCAAGCAACCCTTGAAGCTGAGCCTGGCCGCCTGCCAGACCCCCACGCCGTGGAAGAAGATGAGGGCGGGAGCGAAGGTGATGGCCATCAGCACGGGCACCAGCAAGGCCAGCCCCAGCAACAGGCAGAGCAGGAACCCCTGCGCCTGTTCGGGCGTCAGGGTCAGGGTCTCCGGATCCTGGGAGAGCAGACCGGTCAGGCCCCACTGATGCAGCATGAAGGCGCAGATGAGCAGTATCCCCATGAACAGGGCGAGCACCATCAGCCCCCCCAACATCAACGGGGTCAGCCGGTGACGGAAACCGGCGAAGAAATCGGCGAACTGCAGGGGCTGGCCCTCATGACCCCGGCGGGCCACCGCCACCCAGCCAGCGCCCCACACCATGTAGAGCAACTGGGAGATGAAGCCCCCTGCCGGCAGCTGTTCCAGCAACATGCCCACCAGGAACCAAATCACTATCATGGCCACACTGGCGCCCATGCCCCTGTTGAAGATATCGAACCCGGTGCGGATCCAGATCCAGCCCTGCCCTATGGTGTGGCGTTTGGGTTCGCGGCGCAGGGCGCTGTCACTGTTCATCATTGACCTCGTCGAAAATAGCAGCAGAAAACCCTGTCATCAGGGCACGCTCACCGTGACCATGATGGTGCCCGTGTAAGAACCGGTGCGCACCACCTGACCCGGCAACCGGGTCGGATACAGCCTCACCTGATATTGGGTGTTGTGGCTGGCCGCCGAGTAGGGTACCGCGATGGCAGTATCAAATGGAATAGGAGTCAGCGTATCCTGCTCGACCATGCCCACCCCGACCCCGGCCAGGCTGGTGGTGATGAAGCGATTCTGGCTGCTGAGCGCCCCCCGAAGCTGTATTGCAGCGGCACCAGATAGTCACTCGGGATCTGGCTGCAGGTCACGCTCACATTGACGCTGCGCGGGGCATAACCCCTGGGTATCTCCCCCTCGACGAAGGCACTCTGCGCCACGGCGCCGAGATCGATGGGAATGCTGGTGCCGGCCGGGAACTGGCAGGTCGGTGTCGAGGTGACGCTGATGTTCATCGCCAGGGTGCTGAAGGCATTGACCGGGCTGGTGTCGGGTACACTGGCTCGGCGCACGAAGAGGTGGGCGACGGTGCCGTTGAAGGTCTGGGTACCCATGACCCCCTTGAGCAGCTTCAGGGTATAACGGCCGCCATTCACGTTGATTCCCCCCAGCAGGGAGACATTCAGCAACCCACCGACACAGGCACTGAGCAGCCCTGTGGTCGTGGCGCTGAAGGGAACTTCCTGGTATCCCCCTGCCGCATTGAACTCAGTTTTGAGGCCAAAATAGGGATTGAGTTTGATGAGGGGTGCCCAGAGGATCGGAGACGGTGGGCAGGTTGGTGGTCCCCTGGTAATAGACGGTCACAAACAGCCCCACCGAGATCCCGGTGCAATCACAGGTAGCCGTGCCCGTGGTCGAGAAGGCGGTGGGACCGCTGGTTTCTCCGGACTGATAGAGGGTACTGGTAGTGATGGGGCCGGTCGCCACGAAGGGACTGGTGCACTGGCCATTGACGGCCCGTGCTTCGCCCGCCCATAAGCTCCCCAGCAACAGCAGCGCCGCCACCAGCAAGGAAGGCAGGCCCAGGTTTCCGACACCGTCACTCATCCCGCTCTCCTAAATGCCTGCTCAGGACAAATTCCTGCTCATGATAATTGCCATCGTCGTCTATCCAGCGCAGCCGCCCGCGGGCCCCCGTCGGCACGGCACCCGCCATGGGAAGCGACAGGGAACCATAAGGTGGCAACACCCCGCCCTCACGCCAGGCGAGGTGTGGCCCGCTCAGCAACACCTCGCTCAGGCTGATGTGAAAGGGGCCAGGATTGCTGACCCTAAGCCCGCCCCCCTCCAACCCCTGCCAGCCAAGCCGGCTAACCGCCTCGGCCGGGGAGCCCGCCAGGCCGGACGGCCGGTAGAACAGCTTGATGCGGGTGCGATACGCCAGCTGCATGCTCCCCTGCGAGGCCTGCGCCTTGGGGGGCAGCCCGAGGACATTGAGCCAGAACAGGGACTCCCTGTCTTGGGGAAGCCCACTCAGATCCGCTCCCAGGATGCGCAACACCTGCCCCCTCTGCGACCCCAGCCGCATCATGGGCGGCACCACCAGAAAGGGGGTCGAGACATCGGCCGGCCCCTGCTGCTCATTGCCGCCATCGACCCAGGCCTGCAGCAGGCTGGGCTCGCTGCCGTCGTTGCGCACCATCAGGCTGGCCTCAGTGCCCACCTCATAGATCACCCGGGTACGCATCAGGTTCAGGGCGGCCTCACTGCTTGAGCACCACAGCAGGGAGCCCAACGCCAGCCATGACAGCATGGCGTATCCTTCCTGGGCCCGGCACCAGCCATGGCAATCAAGGGTGTCTCTCATGAACTTGCTCCCGAAGCGAGACAGCGGGCGGCGACCTGCTGATAGGGCATGGCAGGATCCGGCCGAGGGACCCGGTAATCGAGCCGGCACCGCTCATCCCCCTCCTTGCCCCACTGGACATGGAGGGCCCCCTGCTCACCACGCACGAAGATGAGCCCCCCCTGACCGACCACGGCCACGGCATCGCCGCGGCCATCGACCACCTCGGCCCCAAAGGGAGGCGCACTGCCATCCTGACGCACGGCCTTGAGCAGCAAGGGCTGACCGACATGGGTCTCGTATGCCAGCTTGACGATGGCACCCCGGCGCGGGGCCACCATCTGGGCGCTGCCATCTATCTCCACATCCAGCGGCAAGCCGCTGGGATCCAGACCGATGATATTGGTGCGATAGGGGTTGAGCCCAGCCAGCACGGCATAGCCATCCCCATCCACCTCGCTGCCGATCCCGTGGCTGACCCTGGCTCCCTGGGCCCCCTTGGCCTCCACCAGCGCCATCGTCTCTCCTTGCGTCTGCCCCAGCACCCAGCCTTCCTCATGGACCAGCAGGGTTCCCTTGGCCGAGGCCACATACTGGGCGTACCCTTCCCCCTGGCTGGTACTCAACCCCAGCTGGGTGGCCGCCGTCTGATACTGCAGGTTGGCACCATAGCTCAGGGCCGAGCTGCTACTCCCCCGACTCTGATTGCCATAGACACCGTAATAGAAACGCCCGTCCCGGGTCCCTCCGTTGAGATCCAGTCTGGCGCTGGCGCCCTGTCCCTCCTGATAGGAGAGAGTGCTGCCAAGGCGCGGCGCCCCCAGCTTGTCCCCGATGGGGATGCTGAGGCTCAGCACGTATTGATCCCCGACCCCCTGCTCCAGGGAGTGGCTGGCCGACAGGGTCAGGCTGCCCCAGTCAAATCCCCGGTTGTAGCCGAGCTGGAAGCTGCTGCTCTCCCCCTGTCCCTCCCAGTAGTCGCGGCGAATGCCGTTGAAGTAGAGATCCCCCCACTCTCCCACCGGCTGATTGATGTTGAGCTGGAAGCGGTTGCGCTCCCGCTGCAACCTGTCCAGCGCCTGGGCCTGTATCGCCGCCACGTCGTTGAGGTCGAGATAGCCTTCGCTGGAGAAGCGATAGGCGGCCAGGGTGAAATAGGTCTGGGTCCTCTCCATCTGTTTGCTGTAGGTGAGGCGATAGCTCTGACCGGCGAGGGAATCGGGCACGTTCGCGCTGGCGGGCAACCCCCGCGCCCAGGAGCCGGTCACATCCAGGGCCAGGGCGCCGTAGTCCGAGCCCACGGCCACGCCCCCCAGCAGGGCGCCGTAATCCTCAGCGGCTATGGTTCCGCCATATAGGGTCAGGGCATCCGAGAAGCCGCGCCTGTAGGTGCCTTGCAGAAAATCCGGACCATCGGGACCCGCATCATTGCGATAGCGTCCTAGGGTCAGGCTGAAACGGGAGGTGTCCTCTCGCAACATCTGCACCACGGAGGAGAACGGCAGGGTGAAGCTGCGCTCGCTGCCATCCGCCTCCGTGATGGTCACATCCAGATCACCGGCAAAGCTGGTGGCATAGAGATCGTCGATGGCAAAGGCGCCGGGGGCGACCTGAGTCTCATAGATGAGGGCGCTGCCCTGCCGGATGCTGACCCTGGCATTGCTCTGGGCCACCCCGCGCACCACGGGGGCAAAGCCCCGCTCGAAATCCGGCAGCATGGCGTCGTCGCTGGCGAGCTGCACGCCGGTGAAGGGCACGCTGTCGAAGCTGTCGCCCGGGGTGAAGTACTCCCCAAGGGTCAGCTGGGCTTTGCGGGAGGTGACATCCCGCTGCGCATAGCTGTTGAGGGGCTGATAGCCGCCCCCCTGGTTGCCCAGCCAGGAGCCGTTGTGGCGCAAGCGCCAGGCACCAAGGTTGATGCCGGTGTTGAGGTTGACGCTGCTGCTCAATGGCTCCCCTGTGCTCCCCTGCTCGCTGTAATAGAGGTTGGCGTTATAGCCGACGAAGGCCGCATTGATCCCCTGCACCCACTGCTCCGGCCCCACATAGTCCCGCCTGACCTGACCGAGATAAGCCTGGGGCAGGCTGAGTGCTCCGCTCAGACTGGCCAGATCGAAGGTGAAACTGGCCCCCGGTACCAGGGATCCCACCTCGATGCAGTCGCTCCGGAGTTGCTGCTGCACCGCCCCCTGATCGGGCAGCTTGTCGACCAGCAGTCCCCACTGGGTCAGCTGATCCGGATGAAAACAGAACAGAGGCGTCCCGGGATCCTGCCCCACTCTCACCTCCACCTGCTGGCTCATCCTATCCTTGCCATTGATGGTGATGTCGAGCTGGTAGCGTCCGGGGGGGATGAAGTCGGCACGGGAGAAGCGGGCCAGATCGATGTTGATCCCCAGGCTGTCGAGCAGGCGGCTGTCAAACTCGATGTCTGCGGGTGGGCTGTCTGTTTGCCCGGACACCTCTTCCCCCACGGCAAGGGGGCCACAGAGCATGAAGAAGAGGCACCAGCCACCAGGGACGAGCCAGCAGTCCTGCGGAAAAACATGGAAAGGGAGTGACACTCTGGCGGTCATGGCATCCCCCTCAGCGCCAGCGCATGCACCGGGATCAACGGAAGACGAATTGGCCCACCTCGCGGGCACCATAGTCGTTGAGCCAATAGAAGGTCACTGCCTTGGCATGGACAGCCCCGGACAGCGGCTCAAGGGGAAAATCGAAGCTGCCCCCCGGCGCCACCATGCCGCCACTCAAGTTGCTGTAGCGCTTCGACGACGCCGTCGCCTGCAGCTCCAGATTGCTGATGCTGACGTGATAGAGGCTGGGGTTGCTGGCACGCAGTGCGTAACCGTCCCCCTGACGGATCAGGCGCCAGCTCAACTGCTTGGCGGAGCGCTCGACATTGCCAGGCAGCCCGGATGGCCGGTAGAACATCTTGATCCTGGAGCGGAAGGCGAGCTGCACCAGATTCTGCCCCGCCTGGGTCGACTTCACGCTCGGCGGCACCTCAAGCACGTTCAGCCAGAATACCGATTCACGATCCTGAGGCAGCCCCTGCCCCACGTACGCCAGGCGCAGGGACTGGCCACGCTGGGCCTCGATGCGGGTGATGGGAGGCGTTACCAGGAAGGGGAGCGCCTCGGCGCCGGGCCGGATGCGGCGATCGCCCGCATCTATCCACACCTGTACCAGCGAGGGGGTGCTCCCCTTGTTGGTCAGCTCCAGGGTGACCTCACGGGCGTTGGCCGGGTAGATGACCCGGGTGCCCGAGATCTGGACATGGCCCCAGGCCAGCCAGGGCAGGAGCAGCACGCACCAGAGCGTGAGCCTCAGCCCCGCCCTGCGGGGCCGATGGATGCGAAGCGCCTTCATGACAGAGCGCTCAGTGGTAGTCCAGGGAGTAGATGAGATCCGCCGAAACCAGGCCGGCACCGACGGCACCGGTGGCAATGTACTGGGCACTGTAGTAGAGGGTTGCCCCGCCGGTAGCACTGAAATTGACCAGCACGTTGTTGCCTGTGTTGGTCCTCAGGTCGATGGGAGTGCTGTTGGCCGAGAGGATCTGCACCTCCACGTTCTGGGCCGGGTTCTTGCCGCCCGAGGCGACGGCATTGTTGCTGAGGTTGCCCGTGGTCTGTTCCACCCCGATGTTTTCGAAGTAGGCACGTACCGATCCTGTGGTCGGGCAACTGGTGAGGGCGAGGTTGAAACCGGTCGCCCCCGCCGTCTGCCCTATGGTGCCGAGCGCATTGGTGCTGACGGTCGGCAGGGTCACGGTCGCCGACGCCGTACCCCCGTTGACCGCGATGGCACAGGTCCCGGCGGTCACCTCGCCATTGATGGTAATGACCCCGTTGAAGGCGGCAACGGATGCCGACATCCCCATACTGAGTCCGAGTATCAAGAGAGCCTTCGTCTTCATCACAACCTCCACCTGTCCCTGGATGTCGCTGGCGACCGCCGTGTCCCCTGCCAGTGCCTTGCTGCCTGCCGTCATAGGTGCCATTCAAAGACACCTTTAGTGACACATTAGTAAATAGCATGAAATTCTCAATCTTGCCGTGCGGCACAGTCTCCTGTCCGGCGCCATGGCGCGAGGTGACGGACAGCCGGGCAAGAATGTGGCATCATTTTCCCCCTTTTTATCTCACCGCCTTGTTCGATGGAGCCACCATGCGCCGCCTGTTCTTCCTTCTCATGTTGCTCGGCAGTCCCGCTCTTCACGCCGAATCCAGCTTTATCAGCCGTCTGCTCAACCACCCGGTGCCGGGAGGCGTGGCCGTGGTGCAACTGGGAGACGGCGCCAAGGCGCCCGCCGTGCGGTATCAGGACAAACCCGTCCTGGTGGTGCAGGAAGAGGGCAAGCGCTGGATCGCCATCGTCGGCATCCCGCTCAAGAGCCAGCCCGGCCCCCATCAAGTGACCACGAACGATGGCCGCACCTTGAGCTTCACGGTCGGCAACAAGCACTATCGGGAGCAGCACATCAAGCTCAAAAACACCCGTCAGGTCAATCCGCTGGCCGAGGACATGGCCCGCATCAACCGGGAACTGGCCGAGCAGAACAAGGCCTACCAGACCTTCAGCCCGACCCAACCCAGCAACCTGCTGTTCGACAAGCCGGTCAACGGCCCCCTCTCCAGCCCGTTCGGGCTGCGCCGCTTCTTCAACGGCGAGGAGCGCAACCCCCACTCCGGCCTCGACTTCGCGGTCGGTGCCGGCACCCCCATCAAGGCACCGGCCGCCGGCAAGGTGATCCTGATCGGCAACTACTTCTTCAACGGCAATACGGTGTTCGTCGATCACGGCCAGGGGCTCATCAGCATGTTCTGCCACATGTCCAAAATCGACGTGACCCTGGGCCAGAGCCTGCCCCGTGGCGGCATCGTCGGCCGGGTCGGCGCCACCGGTCGCGCTACCGGTCCCCACATGCACTGGAACGTCAGCCTCAACGACGCCCGCGTCGATCCCGCCATCTTTATCGGCGCCTTCAAACCCTGATCCGGGCAGGATGAAACGAAAAAGGCAGCCCGGGCTGCCTTTTTCGTTCATGGAGAGGGGCGCTAGTCACGGGGCTGCGGCATGCTGCCCGGCCTCCTTGCCCATGGCCTGCCACATCACCAGTACCAGCAGGGTGCTGCAGGTGGGCAGCGCCAGCCAGACCCCGGCCACGCCCCACAGGGAGGAAAAGCCCCAAAGGAAGCCGCCGATCAGCACCAGCTTGCCCCCGGTGAGCAGGGAGGCGATGCGAGCCCGGTTGATGGCCTGAAAGTAGGTGGCCCCCACCAGCAGCAGCCCCTCCATGGGCAGGCCCCAGAAGTAGAACCAGATGCCGAGGCTGGCCACCGGCAAGAGGGCCGCGTTGTCGCCGGCAAACAGATAGACCACCCCCTGTGGCCAGAGGTAGAGCGGGATCATGCCGCACAGCGCCACCGCCAGGGTCACCCCCAGCGCCAGGTTGCGCACCCGCAGTACCCGAGCCCAGTTACCCGCTCCGGCGTTGAAGCTGGCGATGGGCTGGATGCCCATGGCGATCCCCTCGAAGATGAGATAGAAGAAGGCCTCGCTGTAGCTGATGACGCCGTAGGCAGCCACGTGCAGCGAAGTGCCGACTGACAGCAGCGCCTTGTTGTGCAGCGCCAGCACCACAGACAGATAGAGGTACATCAGAAAACTCGACACCCCGAGTCGCAGCGTCTCCCCCATCAGGCGCCAGTCTGGCACCAGAGTATCCCAGCGGATGCGTAGCTGGCTGCGGGGGGTGAAGAAGTGCCACAGGCAGAGACCGCCGGTCACCGCCTGGGAGAGCATGGTGGCGATGGCCGCCCCTGCGAGGCCTAAGGGGATCACCGCCATCAGCAGGTAATCGAGCAGCACGTTGAGCACGCCGCCCCCCACCAGGATCCAGGTGGTGAGACCGGGCCGTCCGTCGTTGCGCAGCAGGGCGGTGAACGCCATGGAGAGCACGGCAAAGACCCCGAGCCAGGCGTACCACTGCAGGTAGGCGAACCCGGCGTCGAAGATGACCCCCTCGGCCCCCATCCAGGTAAGCATCTCCCTTCCATACCGGATGCCGATGAAGGCGAGCAGCGCGGAGGCGATGAGCACCATCACCAGCGCATTGCCGACGATGTGGCGCGCCTTTGCCTGCTCCCCCTTGCCCAGATAGAACGAGGCGAGCGACGAGGAGCCCATGCCGATCAGCGCCCCCACCGCATAGAGCACGGCGCAGATGGGGTAGGCCAGCATCATGCCCGCCAGACCGTCCTGACCCAGGATATGGCCGACGAAGATGCCGTCTATGGTGACATAGATGCCAGTGACCAGCATGGCGGCCACCGTCGGGGTGACGTAACGCAGGAAGAGCCGGGAAAGGGGGGCCGTGCCCAGATCGACAGAGGACATAAATTGCTCAACGGAGGGAAACGGCCAGAATAATAGCCAAACAAGACCCGGATAACCCGTTATTTATGTTGCAAATCATTAATGTGGAAGGCTTTACCCGCCCCGGCCCCTGCTTTAGGCTAAGGCGACTTCTCATGAACGGAAACGTGCGCCATGTTGCAACGCCTGCTCTGTCTGATGCTCTGTCTCAGCCTGCTCCCCTTCTCCGCTGTCCAGGCCGATGATGCCGTCACCCAGGTGGAAGAGTTGCTGCAAAGCGTCCCCAAGACCGACAGCCTCGAAAACCAGCAGCTGCGGGAGAGCTATCAGCAGGCACTGCAGTATGCCCGGGACGCCCAACGCTATCGGGAGCAGGGCAAGGCCTATCAGCAGATCCTCATCGACTACCCCAAGGAGTCCGCTCGCCTCAAGGAGAGCCTGCACAACTATCAACCCCAGCCCCGCCCACCCCTCTCCTCCCTGAAAGAAGAGACGTTGCGCCAGGCCATCAGCCTGAGCAGCAACCGCCAGATCAACCTGCGCAAGGAGCGCCAGGCCGTGACCGACAGCCTCAACCAGCTGGAGAGCACGGGCCAGGAGTATCATGTGCGGGTCGATGAGCTGCGCAAGCAGCTGTTGCAGACCCGTTCCCAGCTCGATCGCCTGAGCTTCAGCAACGAGTCGGACAGGCTGCAGGAGGCCCAGCAACTGGCCACCCGCCTCAAGGAGCAGAGCCTCTCCGACCGGATCCAGATGCTGGAGCTGGAGCAGCTCTCCGCCCAGCAGCGCAACGATCTCGGCAAGCTGAAACTGCAGGAGCTCAACCTCGCCATCACGGACGAGGACGAGTGGCAGAACAGCCTGCTCGCCCAGCAAAACCAGTTGCGGCGAGAAAAGACGGTGCAGGCGTTGGCCGAGAGCGAGCGGCTGCGCAGGCAGCTCACCTCGGATCTGCCCCTGCTGCAGGAGCAGCAACAGCAGAACCAGGCGCTATCCCTGCAACTGGGTGCCCTGGAGGATCAGATAGAGCGGGTACAGGACGAGCAGCGCGGCATCGACACCTCCCTCTCAGGACTGAACGATCTGGTCAACTCGGTGCGCGAACAACTGGAATGGTTGCAGATAAGTAACGCCTACGGCGAAAACCTGCGCAGCAAGCTGGCCGATCTGCCGGCCTACTTCCCGCTGGAGAAACTGGAGTCCGACATCGTCAAGGCGCGCATGGCGAAATACCAGTACGAGACCGAGCAGGATGCCCTCAAGGATCCCGCGCAGATCCGCAACGAGCTGCTCAGCGGGGATGAGATCACCCTGGACAGGGCCCAGCGTGCCGTGCTCGACAACCTGCTCAAGGCCAGGCGACAACTGCTGACCCGGCTCAACGACGCCTCGGATACCCTGATTCAGGAGCAGACCCGGCTCAAGCTGCTCTACAGCCGCCAGAACAGCAAGATCGACGAGATCCGCGAGATCAGCGCCAGCCACCTGTTTTGGATGCCGGATGTGCGCCCGCTCACCCCGGCCGTCCTGCTCGGTGTGCCCACCGCCCTGAGCCTGCTGCTCGATCCCGTCAACTGGCTGCAACTGCCCAGGGCCATCGTGGAGAACAACCCCATGACCCTGACCCTGGCCGGGCTCGGTCTGCTGGTGCTTGCCTGGTGCTGGGCCAAGCTGGGACGCCATCTGGTGCAATACAGCCACTACATAGCCCCGCGCATCGGCAAGGTAACCCAGGACAAGTTCAGCCTCACCAGCCGGCTGCTGATGCGCTCCCTGCTCGCGGCCCTGCCGCTGCCCGCCATGGTGTTGATGGTGCGCGGCCTGCTGGACGGCGCCTGGCAATACCCCTTCGCGGTGGCGGTGGCCCGCGGCCTTGGCGAGATCTGGTTTTTGCTGCTGGCGCTGCTGGTGGCCCGCCATCTCACCCTGGAGAAGGGGATCCTCATCCTCCATTTCCGCTGGCAGAAAGAGCGGGTCCAGAAGGTGTGGGGCCAGTTCCGCACCCTGCTGCTGGTGCTGATCCCGAGCTTCTTCGTGCAGGGCATGGCCAACAGTTATCAGGAGCACGCCTTCTACGACTCCCTCGGCCGGCTGGCCTTCATCGTCGGCGCCCTCTGGCTGCTGCTGTTCTTCGCCCGCCTCAACCGGGAGAAGCTGCCCCTCACCTGGGGCCAGGCCGACATGACCAAGCCACACCTGCTGCACCACTTCATCTGGAACAGCCTGATGCTGGCCCCCCTGCTGGCGGTACTGGGCACCCTGTTCGGCTACTTCTATACCTCCCGGATCCTGCTGCGCCAGCTGGAGCTGAGCCTGCTGGCTGGGCTCGGCTGCCTGCTCGTCTACTATCTGGCACACCGCTGGATGCTGATCCAGCGCCGCCGCCTCGCCTTCGATCGTGCCAAGAGCAAGCGGGCCGAGATCCTGGCCCAGCGGGAACGAGAGGATGACGACTTGAGCTCCGAGATCCCGGACGTGGTGGAGGAGCCTGAGCTGGATCTGGACACCATCAGCGCCCAGTCCCTCGGCCTGGTGCGCACCCTGCTGATGCTGGGCTTCACCATGCTGGTACTGGTGCAATGGTCGGATCTCAACTCGGCGTTCAGCTTCCTCAGCAGCATCGAGGTGTGGCAGGTGAGCAGCAAGGTGGCTGGCATAGAGCAACTCTCCGCCATTACCCTGCAGGATCTGATGCTGACCGCCTTCGCCTTCATCCTGACGGTGGTCACCGCCCGCAACCTGCCGGGGCTGATGGAGCTCACCCTGCTCCAGCACCTGAGCCTCTCCCCCGGCACCGGCTTCGCCCTGACCACGGTCAGCAAGTATCTGGTGATCCTCATCGGCGCCCTCACCGGCTTCTCCATGCTCGGCATCGACTGGTCCAAGACCCAGTGGCTGGTGGCGGCGCTCTCGGTGGGCCTGGGCTTCGGTCTGCAGGAGATCTTCGCGAACTTCGTCTCCGGCCTCATCATCCTGTTCGAGAAGCCGATCCGGCTCGGCGACACCGTCACCATTCGCGATCTGACTGGCACAGTCACCAAGATCAAGACCCGCGCCACCACTATCGTGGACTGGGACAGGAAGGAGATCATCGTCCCCAACAAGGCCTTCATCACCGAGCAGTTCATCAACTGGTCGCTGTCTGACGCCATCACCCGGGTCAAGCTGCGCATTCGCATCGGTCTGACCCAGGAACCCAAGCGGGTACAACAGTTGCTGGAACAGTGCGTGCAGGAGTCCACTCTGGTGCTGGATACCCCCACCCCCGAGGTGTTCCTGATCGAATTCACCGACTCGGCCCTCATCTACGAGATCCGGCTCTACGTGAACAACATGGACCACAGAATGCCGATCACCCACGAGGTGCACTCGCTGATCCTGGAGAAACTCAACCAGCTTGGCATGCATCTGCCACACCAGCAGATCGACATTCGGATGAGCCGGGGCTGATGGCTCCCTCTCCTGCATAAGGGGAGGGCCGGGGTGGGGTTCTAGCTCACTCATCCCCCACGACGACAACAGGAGCAGCGAATGCAGATCATTGCCCATCGCGGTGCCAGCAAACTGGCGCCGGAGAACACCCTCAAAGCGATGGAGATAGCCATCGCACTCGGAGTCGGCGCCATCGAGCTCGACGTACAGTGGGCAGACGGCGAGCTCTGGGTCTTCCACGACCGGCGACTGGAACGCTGCACCGACGGCCATGGGGTGCTGACAGAGCAGTCCCGGGACTATCTGGCGAGCCTGGATGCGGGGGACGGGGAGCGGATCCCGACCCTGTGGCAGGTGATGAGCCTGATTGCGGGGCGCTGCGAGCTGCACATCGAGCTCAAGGGGGCGCACACCGCCGAGCCGGTGGCGGCCCTGACCAGGCGGGCCGAGGCGGAGCTTGGCTTCACCCCGTCCCACTGGGTCGTCTCCTCGTTTCACCATCCCGAGCTGGCGCACTTCGCCCGGCTGCGGCCGGAGCTGCGCCTCGGCGCCCTGACCGCCAGCCTGCCGCTGCACGGCGCCCGCTTCGCCGAAGAGTTGGGGGCCTGGTCCCTGAACTGCGACGTGGATTTTGTCGACGCCGGACTGGTGGCGGATGCCCATCGCCGAGGGTTAAAGGTATTGGTCTATACGGTCGACGAGGTGAGTGATGGGGATGCCCTCGCAGCCATGGGGGTCGATGGCATCTTTACCAACCGGCCAGATCGATTCAGCTGAGTATTAGCGCGCCCTGGCAGGCCATCAGGAGGTGAAAAAAGATCGAAAATTTTCTGTGCACCGGGATACATAAAGTCCACTTTCAGCCGATACAGAGTTGGCTCATAACAATAACAAACACCACACAGATCTCAGACTGACGCTCACAAGGATGTAAACATGAACCTATCCATCAAGAACAAGCTGGTCCTCGCCATCGGGGCCATCATCCTGGTCATCACCGGCCTGCAGGTCTGGTACAACACCACCCAGCTGCGCAGCGAAACCCAGCGGCTGATCTGGAGTTTCATCGATGACAGCTCCATCGCCAACGTGAAGGGCATCTCCCGCTGGCTCGATGCCCGCATCAACCTGGTCACCGCCACCAAGGAGGCCTTCACCAAGGAGGACGAGCCCCTCAGTCACCTGGCCCAGTCCATGAACGCGGGCAACTTCGACCTGGTCTATGTGGGCACCAAGGATGGCCGGATGATCCAGAGCAAGCCCACCGATCTGCCGGCTGGCTATGATCCGCGCCAGCGCCCCTGGTACAAGGACGCCACGGCGGCCGGCAAACTCGCCATCACGGCCCCCTACGCCGACATCACCACGGGCCAGCTCATCATCACCATCGCCGAGCCTTTCAGCCGTGGCAACACCGACGGGGTCATCGCCGGTGACGTCTCCATCGACGGTCTGGTGCGGGACGTGCTGGCCATGAACTCGGAAGGCACCTACGCCATCCTGGTGGACAGCAACGGCACCATCATCGCCCACCCGGACAAGGCGCTGGCCCTCAAACCCGCCACCGCCCTTTCTCCCGAGCTGACGGCGGCCAAGGTCAACGAGCTGGCTCATGACAACACCATCTCCGAGATGATGATCAGCGGCAAGGCCAGCGTGTTCGATCTCACCGAGATCCCCAACACCAACTGGTATTTCGGCATAGTGGTGGATGAAGCGGTCGCCTACCAGTCCGTCTCCCGCATGGTCACCTCCGCCCTGCTGCAGGGCCTGCTGACCATCCTCATCGTGGCCGGTTTCTCCTACGTGGCCATCAACAGTTCCCTGGCCCCGCTGAAAACCCTGGGTGAGGCGATTGCCGATCTCTCCCGCGGCAATGGCGACCTGACCCGTCGCATCAAGATCGAGCGGGAAGATGAAGTCGGTACCGTCGCCAAGCACGTCAACACCTTCATTGAGCGCATCCACGTGATGGTGCAGGACATCTCCAACTCCTCCGGACAGCTCAACCAGCAGGCCAGGTCCTCCCACGACATGGCGGAGAAATCCAACCAGGGGCTGGCCCGCCAGCAGAACGAGATCTCCCAGATTGCGACCGCGGTGCACGAGATGTCCGCCACCGCCGTCGAGGTCGCCAGCAATGCCGAGCAGACCGCAGAAGCGGCCCGCAGCTCCTCCAGCAGTTGCGAGCACGGCAAGCAGGTGATCGCGCGCAACCAGCGCTCCATCACGGATCTCGCCACCCAGGTCAAGCAGGCCTCCGGCATCATCCAGGAGCTGGAGAAGAACGCCCAGGAGATCAACACCATCCTCTCCACCATTCAGGGCATCGCCGAGCAGACCAACCTGCTGGCGCTCAACGCCGCCATCGAAGCCGCCCGGGCCGGTGAGCAGGGTCGCGGCTTCGCCGTGGTCGCCGACGAGGTGCGAGTGCTGTCACAACGTACCCACAGCTCCACCGTCGAGATCCGCAGCATGATAGAGACCCTGCAGCGCAATACCCAGGGCGCCGTCAGCACCATGCACGAGGGTCAACTGCTGGCCCAGAACAGTGTGGAAGATGCGAACGACGCCACCCAGGCCCTGGAGCAGATCACCACCTCCATCAACCAGATCTCCGACATGGCGACCCAGATCTCCAGTGCCGCCGAGGAGCAACGGGCGGTGACCGACGAGGTCAGCCGCAACATCCAGGCGGTCAAGGACGTCTCGGACGAGCTGGCGGTGGATGCGGACAGTTCACGCAACCTCTCGGCTCAACTTAAAAATATTTCAGGTGAGCTCAACAATCAGGTCGGTATGTTCCGCATCTGATCGAATCAATCAAAAGGGGCCGTCCAGGCCCCTTTTTTATATAAACCCTTTTTGTTTCAATGGTTATAATTCCCCTTCGACATAGAACACTCTGTGATCAGCCTCTCCATTCGAATATCCTTGTGACACAGATGATGCCTGCCACGGCTATATTCGCATTACTTTTTTGATGTCTTTGCATCGGCCGCCAACATGATAATAGTTATCATTAAATATTTCTGATAAAAAACTTAAAAACTTTATGGGTAATACCTAAAAAGAGAGGCATTTCTCATTTTTTTGAAAGAAAACTACGTACAATCTTGGGGTTAAAATCAATCGAGTAGCGAGTACGGCTGATCCAGATCACTGATGGATGGCGATAATGACGGCATTTTCATCCAAGGAATGGGGTGGTTGTAATAAAAATCACCGTTGCCAAGCACTAAAACAAAGCAGTTTGACTTGCATCAAGCCTGAATTTTTTTCATAGAGCAAAATCGTGCCCAGCAAATCTATCCCTAAGGAGGCAGATGTGGATATTATCAAGACCGATGTTGCCATCATCGGTGCCGGTGGCGGTGGCCTGCGTGCCGCAATCGCCATTGCAGAAGCCCACCCGGAGCTGGAAATCGCCCTGATTTCCAAGGTCTATCCGATGCGCAGCCATACCGTGGCCGCCGAAGGTGGCGCCGCAGGCGTCGTCCGTGATGACGACTCCCTCGAAAACCACTTCAATGACACCGTCTCCGGTGGTGACTGGTTGTGTGAGCAGGACGTAGTCGAATACTTCGTCAACAACGCCACCAACGAAATGATCCAGCTGGAGCACTGGGGTTGCCCCTGGAGCCGCAAGCCGGATGGCAAGGCCAACGTCCGCCGTTTCGGCGGGATGAAGATCCCGCGCACCTGGTTCGCCGCAGATAAATCCGGTTTCCACATTCTGCACACCCTGTTCCAGACCTCCATCAAGTACCCGACCATCAAGCGCTACGATGAGCACTTCTGTCTGGACCTGATCGTCGAAGATGGCCGCGTGCAAGGCGTGCTGACCTTCGATATCCAGAACGGCATCACCCGCTTCATCCAGGCCAAGTCCGTGGTGCTGGCTACCGGCGGTGCCGGTCGCGTTTACCGCTACAACACCAACGGTGGCATCGTCACCGGTGACGGCATGGCGCTGGCCTACCGTCACGGCGTACCACTGCGTGACATGGAGTTCGTCCAGTATCACCCGACCGGTCTGCCGGGCACCGGCATCCTGATGACCGAAGGTTGTCGTGGTGAGGGTGGCATCCTGCTCAACAAGGATGGCTATCGCTACCTGCAAGACTACGGCCTGGGCCCGGAAACCCCGGTCGGCCAGCCGAAGAACAAGCACATGGAGCTGGGCCCGCGCGACCGTCTCTCCCAGGCATTCTGGCAGGAGCAGCAGAAAGGCCGCGTGATCCAGGGCCCGATGGGCGACGTGGTTCACCTCGACCTGCGCCACCTCGGCGAGAAGTACCTCAAAGAGCGTCTGCCCTTCATCTGCGAGCTGGCCAAGGCCTACGTGGGTGTGGATCCGGTCAAGGAGCCGATCCCGGTCCGTCCGACTGCCCACTACACCATGGGTGGCATCGAAACTGACGGCAAGTGCGCCACCCGCATGCCCGGCCTCTACGCCGCTGGCGAGTGTGCCTCCGTCGGTCTGCACGGTGCCAACCGTCTGGGCTCCAACTCCCTGTCCGAGATCGTGGTCTTCGGCAAGGTGGCTGGTGAACAGGCAGCCGAATTCGCGGCGACCCAGCAGCACGGCAACACCGAAGCGCTGGCCGCCAAGGCCGAGGCGCTGATCAAGCAGCACCTCTCGCTGATGGACATCGACGGGACCGAAAACCCGGCCGACATCCGCAACGAACTGGGCATGTCCATGGAAGCTGGCGTCGGTATCTACCGTACCGAAGAGCTGATGCAGGGCACCATCGACAAGATCAACGAGCTCAAAACCCGTTACAAGAAGATCAAGATCAACGACAAGTCCTCGGTCTTCAACACCGATCTGCTGTACGCCATCGAACTGGGCTACATGCTGGACGTGGCAGAAGCCATGGCGCACTCCGCCATCAACCGTAAAGAGTCTCGTGGTTCCCACCAGCGTCTGGACGGTTATGAGGAGCGTGATGACGTGAATTTCCTCAAGCACACTCTCTCCTTCTATGCACCGGAAGGGGCCCCGACCATCGATTACTCCGATGTGAAGATCACTAAATCCCAACCGGCGAAGCGTGTGTACGGTTCCGAGGGTGAGAAACAAGACGAGGCTAAGAAGAATGGCTGAGATGATCGAAATTGAAATCCTGCGCTACCGTCCCGAGCAGGATAACGAGCCCTGGATGCAGACCTTCCAGGTGCCTTACCTGAAAGAGATGTCCCTGCTGGATGCGCTGCAGTACATCAAGGATCAGCTGGACTCCACCCTGAGCTTCCGCTGGTCCTGCCGGATGGCGATCTGCGGCTCCTGCGGCATGATGGTCAATGGTATTCCGAAGCTGGGTTGCAAGACCTTCCTGCGGGACTACCTGCCGGGCAAGATGAAAATCGAGCCGCTCAACAACTTCCCGATCGAGCGCGACCTGGTGGTCGACATGTCCGATTTCATCGAGAAGCTGGAGAGCATCAAGCCCTACATCATCCCGAGCGAACCGCGCAGCCTGTGCGACGGCGAGTACACCCAGACTCCGGCCGACATGGCGAAATATCACCAGTTCTCCATGTGCATTAACTGTGGTCTGTGCTACGCCGCCTGCCCGCAGTATGGCATCAACAAGAAATTCACCGGCCCGGCGGCCCTGGCACTGGCTTATCGCTACAACGCCGACAACCGCGACAGCGCGTCCAAAGAGCGGATGAAGATCATCAGCCAGGACGAGGGCGTCTGGGGTTGTACCTTCGTGGGTTATTGCTCCGATGTCTGCCCCAAGGGTGTGGATCCGGCCGCAGCCATCCAGCTTGGCAAGGTCGAGAGCGCCAAGGACTACATGATCGCCATGTTCAAGCCGGATTGAGGAGTGAGACCATGAACAACACAGAGAGCAAGCGTAAGCCTTACGTGCGCGAAATGAAGAAAGACTGGTGGCTGAAGAATGCCTTCTACACCGGTTACATGATCCGCGAAGGCACCAGCATCTTCGTCTCCATCTATGCCGTCGTGCTGATGTGGGGTCTGTTGCGGCTGGTTCAGGGTCAGGAAGCGTTCAACGGCTGGCTGGAATCCCTGCAAAGCCCGGTCGCCATCCTGTTCCACGTCATCGCGCTGGCAGCCTGCCTGTTCCACGCCAAGACCTGGTTCGCCCTGGCCCCCAAGGCCATGCGTATTTTCCGTGGTGAAGACCTGGTGCCGGAGAAGCCGATCGTCATCGCCCAGTATGTGGCGCTGGCGGTGGTATCCCTGCTGATCCTGATCATCGTGGCTTGAGGAGATTAATGATGAGACGTTCTGACGAGCCCATTTACTGGGGACTGTTTGGTGCCGGTGGCATGGTTGTCGCCATGCTGCTGCCGGTGATTGTCCTCATTACCGGTCTGCTGGTGCCCATGGGCATCATGGACGTGGAGACCATGAGCTATGAACGCGCACTCGAGTTCGCCAGCTCCTGGTGGGGTGCCTGCATCCTGCTGGTGATCATCGCCCTGCCGATCTGGCACGGCATGCACCGCATCTACCACGGCCTGCATGATCTCGGGATCCACACCACCAAGCTGCACCACTACGTGTTCTATGGCTTCGCCTTCCTGGTGTCTGCCATCACCGTCGGTCTGCTGATGGTGCTGGTACTCCAGTAATCCATCCGTTGCCAGCAACAGATGATAAAACCGGGCCCAGTGCCCGGTTTTTGTTTGGCTGATGGTTGGCGCGCGGCGCGTTGTCTGGCTGCGCGTTGCTCAAGGAAGCGGCGCGGACTCCGGCCACAGGGCCCGCAGGGGCGCCGGCATGGCGCCGAGACGAAGCAGCGGGGTCTGGTGCCACTGCGCCAGTTTTTGCAGCGCCTTCTCCAGATCCTGCGCCAGGCTGGCGGTCACCCTGACCCCCTGCTCCAGATAGAGGCTCTTGACCTCGAACACCCCCTCCTTGCGATGGGCCTTGGCATCCAGGCGCCCCACCAGCTTGCCTCGGCGCAGCAGGGGCAGCACGAAGTAGCCGTACTGGCGTTTGGGGGCCGGGGTGTAGCACTCGATGCGATAGTCAAAGCCAAACAGTTCGCTGGCCCGCTTGCGATCCCACACCAGGGGATCGAAGGGCGAGAGCGCCGTGGTGTGGGTCGCCTTCAGGCTGCCTGCCTGGGCCCGGGTCAGCTCATCGGAGAGCGATGCGTGCACGAAGGCACCGTGCTGCCAGCCCTCCACCCGCACCGGCAACAGCTCCCCCTCGTCCGCCAGCTGATGGAGCAGGGCATCGTATTTGCCACGCCTGAGCCGATAGTAATCCGCCACCCAGCCGGTCTTGACCAGCCCCAGCGCCCGGCAGCTGGCACGCACCATGTCCCGCTGGGCGAGCTCAGGGCTCGGCAGATCCCGCCCGTCGTCCCACTCGGGCATGACCCGCTCGGCGAGATCGTAGACCCGCTGGAAGTTGCGCCGCTCGCGCACCATCAGCTGGCCCGCGGTGAACAGCACCTCCAGGTGGCGCTTCTCGGGCTTCCAGTCCCACCAGCCGTTGCCCTTGCCCTCCTTGCGTTCGAAGTCGGCGGCCCGCACCGGGCCCTCCCGGCGGATGCGCTCGACTATCTGCGCTATCTCGCCGCCGTGGGTCTTGAGCCACTGAGCGGAGAACTTCCAGCCCATGGCGGCGGGATCCAGCATGCGATGGCGCAGCAGCCGGTAATCCTCCCGGGGGACGAAGCAGGCCTCGTGGGCCCAGTATTCGAAGAGATCCCCCTCGGCCAGCAACTGCTCCAGCCAGCGCGGATCGTAGTGGCCGAGCCGGCTGAACAGCACCAGATAGGGGCTGCGGGCCACCACCGAGATGGTGTCTATCTGCAGCAGCGCCATGCGCCTTATACAGGCCAGCAGATCGGAAGGGGCGGCCTTGGCGCGGCGTGGGGTCAACAGCCCCTGGGCGGCGAGTTGCAGGTGGCGGGCATCTTGCAATGACAAATGGGGGATCGACATGGAAATAGGGGCTTCCGTTCCTGGGTTTCAGGCCACCAGCATGCCCAACTCATGGCCAAATGAAAACGCCCGTCTCAGGGTTTGACGAGCACGGCCACATCGGCGTGGGGAAACTCGAGCTGCGCCTGCCAACAGGCCGCCAGGGCGCGGAACGAGGCCTCGGCGAAGAAGACGATGTGGGTCGGATCGTGGCGATAACGCCAGCTCTTGAAGCGCTCGTCACCCAGCACCCGCTGGGTCTGCAACACCAGCACGCCGCCGGGGTTGAGACAGGCCCAGAGCCCGTCCAGCACGGCGCGGGGGGCAGCCAGGTGCTCTATCACCTCGGTGCTGGTGATGAAATCATAACGACGGGTGAGCAGCTCGGGCTGGTCGGCATAGAACTTGTCATAGCCCGCCATATCAAAGCCCGATTCCCGCCCCATGGCGATGAGGGCAGGCCCGGGGCCACAGCCAAAATCGAGGCCACAGGCAGGAGGGCTCACCCGGGAGAGTACTTCGCCGAAGGCCCGCATCAGAAAGCCGCGATAACGGGGATCATCCACCCGGTTGTCGTGCCCGTCATAGACCGCCTTCTCGGCCGCATCGTCCAGATGATCCGCCTCATCCAACCAGACCAGCTCGCACGCCAGACAACGGTGATAGCGCTTGCCCGCCACCGGCAGGGGGTAACTGTGGCGAGCCGAGCAGAGGGGGCAGCTGGTGCTTGATGACATGACGGATCCTCCTGGGTAACAGCCGCGCAGATTGCCGGCCCGCCGCCTTGCTGACAACTTTTTTTGCGCCTTAAGGGTTTCTTAAGTTTGCCCTTTTACTCTCAACCCATCGCAAGAGAAGGAGCCAACCATGACCATCGAGATCCAAGCCCCCTACAGGTTGATCCTGGCCGAATCCCCGCAGCAGGTCATGGCGCTGCAAACTTATATCCAGGCCGCCTACACCCTCGAATTCAACGCCCGCATTCCCCATTTTCTGCCCTGCCTGCTCGGGCTTTACCGGGCCGATGGGGTGCTGGTCGGCGCCTGTGGACTCAACCACGCCAGCACGGGTGAGCGCGAGCAGCCCCTCTATCTGGAGCAGTATCTGGAGCAGCCCATCGAGGCTGCCATCGAAACCCGCCTCGGGGTAAGACCGGCACGCAACCGCATCATCGAAGTGGGCAACCTCGCCTGCAGCGAGCCGGGCAATGCCCGCCTGATGTTTGCCGCCCTGTGCCGGTTGCTGTGTGACAACGCCCTCGACTACGTGGTGTTCACCGGCACCGCCAAACTGCGCAACAGCTTTGCCCGACTGCGCCTCAACCCGGTAGAGCTGGCCCCCGCCCAGGCCCACCAGGTGGGAGAAGACGCCAGCGCCTGGGGGGAATACTACCGCTGCCAACCCAAGGTGATGGCAGGGGACATCAACCAGGGGCGCGAGGTGCTCGCCCAGAGCAGCCTGCTGCTCAACCTGCTGGGGCCCATGCCCATGCTTTTTAGCCACGCCGACAATGACAAGAGGTGCGCTCAATGAGCCTGTTTGACGCCATCGCCCGCCACGCCAGCCTGACGCCGCGACAACCGGCACTGCAAGGCAGCCAGGGTTCGCTGGATTACCAGACCCTGTGGCAGCAGATCCAGCACCTGGCCGACCGTTTGCAGCAAGCCGGCATTCGCCGCCTGGCCCTGCAGCTCGACAACGGTCTGCCCTGGGCGCTGCTCGATCTGGCCTGCACCCGGGCCGGGATCGTGGTCATTCCGGTTCCCCACTTTTTCAGCCCGGCGCAGCAGTCCTGGCTGCTGGAGAGCAGCGGGGCCGACGCTCTGGTGGGGCCCGAGCATGAGGGCTGGCAGGCCGCAGCCCCCCTCATCCTGATGACGGGCACCGCCGACGAACAGGATCTGCCCCTGTGGCGGCGCACCCCGCTCGCGCCTCCGGCCCTGCCGGACGGCACCGCCAAGATCACCTATACCTCGGGCACCACGGGCCAGCCCAAGGGGGTCTGCCTGTCCCTTGCCCAGATGATGGCAGTCTGCGAATCCCTGGCCCTAAGGGTCGCCCCGGCCGGAGTTGAGCAGCACCTGACCCTGCTGCCCCTGGCCACCCTGCTGGAGAATCTGACCGGTCTGTACGTGCCACTGCTCACCGGCGCCTGCAGCCGCATCCCCTCGCTCGGCGAGCTGGGTTTCACCGGCTCCAGCACCCTCGACCCGGCCATGCTGGGCCAGGCCCTGGCACGCTGGCCCAGCCACAGCCTGGTGCTGGTACCCGAGCTGCTGCGCCTGCTGCTGGCACTGTGCGCCAACACCCCGGCCCTGGCCGAACGACTCAAGGGACTACGCTTCGTCGCCGTCGGTGGCGGCAAGGTGGCCCCCGCGCTCATCGCCCATGCCCGCGCGCTGGGGCTGCCTGTCTATGAGGGCTATGGCCTGTCGGAGTGCGGTTCGGTCGTGGCGCTCAACGGCCCGGACGCCGACCGTCCAGGCAGCGTCGGCCGCCCCCTGCCCCACTGCCAGGTGACGATCGCCGCCGACGGCGAAGTCATGGTGAGCGGCAGCGCCATGCTCGGCTATCTGGGGGAAGAGGCGCCCGCCACCCCGACCATCGCCACCGGTGATCTGGGTCACCTGGACGCAGAGGGCTACCTGCACATCACGGGGCGCAAGAAGAACGTGCAGATCACCGCCTTTGGCCGCAACTTTTCGCCGGAGTGGGTGGAGGCCCAGGCCCAGCTCTGCCCGGCCATCGTCCGCATCGTGATCTTCGGTGACGGCCAGCCCGCCAACGTCGCCCTGATCCAGCCGCTGCCGGGCACCCAGTTCCAGTTGGCCGAGCAGATTGCCCGGCTCAACCAGCAGTTGCCCGATTACGCCCGCATCCATCACTGGCTGCCGGTGGCGCTGGATCAGCACCCTGGCCTGCTGACGGCCAACGGCCGCCCCCGTCGCAACGAGATTTATCACCACTTTTCCCGGCAGATCGACCAATGCCTGACTCAAGGCCTCACAGGAGAATCCTCATGAGTTTCTACCAGACCCTGCAACACGCCACCGCCGTCGAGCGCGAGCACCTGTTCAATGCCCCCATCATCGAGGCCTGCCGCCGCGGCGACATCAGCCGGGAGAGCTACCTCGCCTTTCTGGCAGAGGCTTACTACCACGTGCGCCACACGGTGCCGCTCCTGATGGCCACCGGCGGCAAGCTGGGACAGGAGTATGAGTGGGTGCGCGGCGCCATCCGGGAGTACATCGACGAGGAGTACGGCCACCAGGAGTGGATCCTCAATGACATCCGCGCTTGCGGCGGTGACGCCGAGGCGGTGCGCCATGGCCGACCCGGCCTGCCCATCGAGCTGATGGTCGCCTTCCTCTACGACCAGATCCAGCGCGGCAACCCCATGGGTTTCTTCGGCATGGTGCAGGTGCTGGAAGGCACCAGCGTCGCCATCGCCCTGACGGTGGCGGACCAGCTCAAGAGCGGTCTGGGCCTGCCACCCCAGGCGATGAGCTACCTCAGCTCTCACGGCGCCCTGGATCAGGAACACCTCAAGTTCTTCGAATCCCTGATGAACCGGGTGGAAGACGCCGCTGATCAGGCCGCCATCATTCACTCCGCCAAGGTGGTCTACCGCCTCTATGGCGACATGCTCCATCAGCTCACGGGATCCTGCCAATGAAGCTCGAAGGCAAACGCATACTGCTCACCGGCGCCAGCGGCGGCATAGGGGAAGCCCTGGCCCTGGAGCTGGCGGCCCAGGGGGCGCATCTGCTGCTGCACGGACGCCGGGCCAGCGCACTGGAACGGCTGCGCAAGGAGCTGCCCCACCCGGAGCGCCATCAGACGGTGACCGCCGATCTGGGCTCGCCCCAGGAGCGGGCCCGGTTGTTGCAGCACCCGGCGCTGGATGACGGGCTGGACGTGCTGATCAACAGCGCGGGCTGCAACCAGTTCGCCTGGCTGGAGGATCAGAGCAGCGAGCAGGTGACGCGCCAACTGCTGCTCAACGTCGAGGCCCCCATCCAGCTCACCCGCGCCCTGCTGCCAAGGCTGCGCAAGCCCGCCGTCATCATGAACATAGGCTCCAGCCTCGGGGCCATCGGCTATGCCGGTTACAGCGTTTATTGCGCCAGCAAGTTTGCCCTGCGGGGCTTTAGCGAGGCGCTGGGCCGGGAACTGGAGGGCTCCGGCATCAAGGTGCTGCACTTTGCCCCCCGCGCCACCCGCACCCACCTCAACTCCGAGGCGGCCTACGCCATGAATGCCGAGCTCGGCACCCACACCGACAGCCCTCAGGACGTCGCCGAGGAGGCCGTCATCGCCCTGTGCAACGAGACACGCCGCAGCTGGCTCGGCTGGCCGGAGAAGCTGTTCGTGCGGCTCAATGCCCTGCTGCCCGCCCTGGTCGACAGAGCGCTGGCCAGACAACTGCCCGTCATCGAGCGCCATGCCCGCCGCCCAGCCCACCCGGCCACCGATCACGGGGACAACCCCACCTGTGCCACGCACGAGAAGGAACATTGAGATGAAACACGCCACTTTGCGCCCCCGATTTGGCCACAGCGCCCTGCTGCTCGCCCTCGCCAGCAGCTTGGTTCAGGCCGCCGATGCCCTGCCCACCATTCAACAGCAGTGGGCCCACTGCCAGTACCAGCAGACCGGCAAGGCCAAGGAGAGCTGCCTGGAGACCCTGAGTGCCCAGGCGGATCAGGCCAGTGCCAAGGAGGCCTTTCGCACCGATCTGCTGATCTGGTCTGCCATCGTCAAGAGCACCTGGGCCGGCGCCAAGGGCGGCCTCGGGGCCCTCAGCCTGGTGAAAGAGGCCAAGGCCAAGCTGGAGATCGCCATCAAGCAGGATCCCAAGGCGCTGGAGGGCTCCGCCTACACCAGCCTGGGCTCGCTCTACTACCAGGTGCCAGGCTGGCCGGTCGGATTTGGGGATGACGACAAGGCCGAGCAGCTGCTCAAGCAGGCACTCACCATCAATCCTACCGGCATCGATCCCAACTTCTTCTACGGCGATTTCCTGCTGGAACAGGGGGACAAGGCGCAGGCGAAGATCTACCTGGACAAGGCCCTGGCCGCCCCGGCCAGACCGGGCCGCGAGGTGGCGGACGAAGGGCGCAAGACGGAAATCCGCGAGCGTCTCGCCAAGCTATAAACACAAGCAGATCAGTGCGCTATTTAAACTCTGCCCACCAACTTGCATACTGGTGGGCAGCGTCATTTGAGGGGAAAAAAACAATGCGGATCCTGTTGGTGGAAGATGACATGATGCTGGGGGATGGCATGGTGGATGCCCTGCGCAGCAGCGGCTACACGGTGGACTGGCTGCAGCAGGGGCTGCCCGCCCTGTCGGCGCTCAAGAGCGAAGAGTTTGCCGCCCTCATCCTGGACCTCAATCTGCCGGACATCGACGGCATCAGCCTGCTACGCAAGCTGCGCCGGGAGGGACAGACGCTGCCGGTGCTCATCCTCACCGCCCGGGATGCCCTGGACGACCGGGTGCTGGGGCTGGATGCGGGCTCCGACGACTACATGGTGAAACCCTTTGCCCTGCAGGAGCTCAACGCCCGCCTGCGCGCCCTGGTGCGCCGCAGCAAGGGACAGGCCCAGGCGGTGCTGGAGTATGGCGATATCCTCATCTATCCCGAATCCCAGCAGGTCACCTATCAGGGAGAGGCGGTCAGACTAACCCCCCACGAATACAAGCTGCTGCAGGAGCTCATCAGCCAGAGCGGCCGGGTGCTGAGCCGTGATCAATTGCAGCAGAGCCTCTATGGCTGGGATGAGGGAGCCGAAAGCAATGCGGTGGAGGTACACATTCACCACCTGCGCAAGAAGTTCTTCCCCGAGCTCATCCGCAACATCCGCGGCGTCGGCTACATTGTGCCGCAGCCAGATACCCCGGGCACCAGAGGGATATCCAGCCAATGAGTCGCGTCCGCTCCATCCGTCGCTTCCTGCTCTCCGGCATCCTGGCCCTGGTCAGTCTCAGCCTGGCCGTCAGCGGCCTCATCGGCTATCTGGAAGCCAACCACGAGATGGAAGAGCTGTTCGATGCCCGTCTCGCCCAGTCCGCCCGCATCACCAACCAGCTGCTCAGCCGTTATCTGAAGCAGCGCGGCGAGCTGCCCAGCAACGGCGCCGTCTACCAGGAGTGGGAGCAGGCCGTGCCCGACACCTTTCATCAGGAGAAGCGCAGCTTCAGCCAGCTTGGGCGGGACAACGAGTTCACCCCCTACGGCCACGAGTTCGAACACAACCTCTACTTCCAGCTGCTGAGCGAGCAGGGCATCATACTGCTGCGCTCACCCAATGCGCCGGAGCAGCCCCTGACCACCCTGGAACGCGGCTTCAACAGCGAGACCAAGGATCACCACGAGTGGCGCACCTTCACCCTCTACAACGAGGATGAGCACACCTGGCTCATAGTCGCGGAGCGGGATGACGAGCGAGGGGAGCTGGCCAGCAAGATGGCCACCCTGACCATGCTGCCGCTCTTCATCACCCTGCCCTTCCTGCTCGTCCTGCTCTGGTGGCTGGTGCAACGTGGCCTGGCTCCGTTGCACCAGCTGACCCAGGCCATCGGCGAGCGCCATCCTGCCAACCTGAGCCCGCTCAACCTGGCCATCAAGGCCGAGGAGCTGACGCCGCTGGTGGCGGAGATCAATCGGCTGATGCACACCCTGGCGGACACCATAGAGCGGGAGAAACAGTTCACCAACGAGGCGGCCCACGAGCTGCGCACCCCGCTGGCGGTGCTGCGCATCCACAGCGAGAATGCCCTGGCGGCCGAGGATGATCTCAGCCGCGAACAGGCGCTGCGCAAGATGTTGCTGGCGCTCGATCGCAGCGACCGGCTGATCCGCCAGCTGCTGACCCAGGCCCGCATCGACAATCAGCAGGTCCCGGCGCTCGGCAGGCTGGATCTGAGCCTGCTGTTGCAGGGCACCCTGGCCACCCTTGCCCCCATCGCCCTGAAGAAGGACCTGCAACTCTCCCTCGAGGGCGACGAGCATCTGCAGGTGATGGGACAGGCCATGTTGCTGGAGCTGATGTTTGGCAACCTCATCGACAATGCGCTGCGCTACACCCAGGTGGGCGGCGAGGTCGCCGTGGTGATCACTCAGGAGGGCAACAGGGTCAGGGTCGATGTGCGGGACAATGGCCCCGGCATTCCCACCGCCTCCCTGTCGCGCCTGTGCGAGCGCTTCTTTCGGGTCAACCCCCAGCAGGGGGATGGGGTGGGACTTGGCATGGCCATAGTCCAGCGCATCGTGCAACTGCACGGCGCGGACCTCGACATCCACAACCGGCCCGAGGGGGGCCTTGAGGTGAGCGTGCTGCTGCCCGCCGCCCCCCGCCCGGCATAGAAGGCACAGACCTCAGGGGAGAAAAACGCGGGGCCTCGGGCCCCGCGTGCGATCCTCACGCCTTTGGAATGACGCCTAGCCACAGCTCGGCTGCACCGTGAAGGTGCGGGCGGAGTCCACCGGCCCCAGCTCCGCCAGCAGACGACGACCGAGCAGCACGGGATAGATCATGTCGCTGCGATCCCGCAGGGTGAACCACTCCTTGTAGACCTTGTCACCGACACAGATGGACATGGTCACCGTGGGACGCTCCTCCATGCCGCCGGCACCGCGCACCGTCACGCTGCGCTCCACCGGCCGCTCCAGGGTCTGGCGCACCTCCTTGTCGGTGTTGGCATCGGTCAACGCCAGGGTGAAGCGCACCCAGGGCTTGCCGTCACGCTTGAAGTGGTGCAGCTCCCGCGCATCGAGGGACGAGGTGAGCGCCCCGGTATCCAGCTTCATCTTGACCGCGACGCCACTTGGCATGATCAGGCCCTTCTCGATCCAGCCATAGACGGTGGGGGCCGCCCAGGCGCCCGATGAGAAGCAGAGGCTGGCCAACAACAACCAGCCGGCTTTGTGTGATACGGACAATGTGTTCTCCTCGTCGAAGCGGGCCCACGCTGGCCCTCTGCGCCAGAGTGGGCAGCACGCAGGCCCCTGTCAACTGGCAAACGTGGCGCAGGCGCCCAGAACCCCGGCCTCTGGCACTCACGGCATGGGGGATCCGACAGCAGTTGACTCTGGTGCAGGGGGAAAAAGAGGGGGAGAGAGAGGCCACGGCGAGGTGCTGGATGAAGCTGGTGGTCGACCTCAGGTTGTGACGCCAAAGGCTACCACAATGCTGAGCTAATTATCAGTCTTGTTCTGGCGGGATTTTTGCCTAGACTGTTGTAAACCGGAGGCCTTGAAAACCTGCGGTTTTTTTGTGCCTGCCGAAAATTTTGCCCACTGCAACAGTGACTTTCACAAGGCTCAATAAGGAATTTGCAATGCGTATCGAAGAAGACTTGAAACTCGGTTTCAAGGATGTCCTGTTTCGTCCCAAGCGCTCTACCCTCAAGAGCCGTTCCCAAGTCAGCCTGACCCGTCAGTTCACCTTCAAGCACACCCGGACCCAGTGGCAGGGAGTGCCCGTCATCGCCGCCAACATGGACACCGTCGGCACCTTCGCCATGGCGCGCACTCTGGCGGGCTTCGAGATGATGACGGCGGTACACAAGCACTACAGCCTCGCCCAGTGGCAAACCTTCGTGAACGACACCGATCCGGCCCTGCTGGGCCATGTCATGGTCTCCACCGGCACCTCGGAAGAGGACTTCATCAAGACCCGCCAGATCCTCGCCATGTCCGAGGCGCTGCGCTTCATCTGCGTGGACGTGGCCAACGGCTACTCCCAGCACTTCGTCGAGTTCCTGCGCAAGATCCGTGAAGCCTGCCCGAACCACGTCATCCTGGCCGGCAACGTGGTCACCGGCGAGATGGTGGAGGAGCTGATCCTCTCCGGCGCCGACATCGTCAAGGTGGGCATAGGCCCGGGCTCGGTCTGCACCACCCGGGTCAAGACAGGGGTAGGCTACCCCCAGCTCTCCGCCATCATAGAGTGTGCCGATGCGGCCCACGGCCTCGGTGGCCAGATCGTCGGTGACGGCGGCTGCACCTGCCCGGGCGACGTGGCCAAGGCGTTTGGCGGCGGCGCCGACTTCGTGATGCTGGGGGGCATGCTGGCGGCCCACGAGGAGTGCGGCGGCGAAGTCGTCGACGTGGATGGCGAGCCCTTCATGAAGTTCTACGGCATGAGTTCTTCCAGTGCCATGGACAAGCACGCCGGCGGCGTCGCCGAGTACCGTGCCTCCGAGGGCAAGACGGTGCTGCTGCCCTACCGCGGCCCGGTCGAGAACGCCGTGCGCGATATCCTCGGCGGTGTGCGCTCCACCTGCACCTATGTCGGTGCCAGCCAGCTGAAAGAGCTCACCAAGCGCACCACCTTCATCCGGGTGCGCGAGCAGGAGAACAACGTCTACGGCAAGGAGTAATCTGCCGCAGCCCCGTCACGCGCTGACGGTTAGAAGCCAGGCCACCGGTGTGCTACCCTGCGCACCGGTTTTTTTGCATCTGGACCCCTGACATGACCAGCCCCCTGCCCCCCTTCGACTGGGACATCTTCTGCACCGTGGTGGACAACTTCGGCGACATAGGCGTCACCTGGCGGCTGGCCCGCCAGCTGGAGCGGGAGGGGCATGGAGAGGTGCGGCTCTGGGTGGACGACCTGGCGAGCTTTGCCCGCATCTGTCCGGGGCTTAATCCCGCGCGGGATCGCCAGTGGGTTGAGGGAATTCACATCCAGCGCTGGCAAGGCCCCCTGCCAGCGGATGCCATCCCGGCCAGAGTGGTCATAGAGGCCTTCGCCTGCGAGCTGCCCGCCCCCTTTATCGAACGCATGGCCGAGCAGAGCCCGCCCCCCTGCTGGATCAATCTGGAGTATCTCTCGGCAGAGAGCTGGGTCGAGGATTGCCACGGCCTCGCCTCGCCGCAGCGGGTCGGCAAGCTGAGCCTCAATAAATACTTCTTCTTCCCGGGCTTCACGGCTAAGACCGGTGGACTCTTGTGCGAGCAGGGGCTCATCGCCGAGCGGGAGCGGTGGCAGCAGGATGAGGCAGGCCTTGCCGCCTACTGGGCGAGCCTGGGGCTGCCGCCCAGGGCGCAAGACGAGCTGCGGATAAGCCTCTTCACCTACGAGAGCGAGGCGCTGAAAAGCCTGGTCCAGTGCTGGAGCCAGGGCGCCACCCCGGTCACCCTGCTGCTGCCGCTCGGTCGCTCCCTCAACGACGTGCTCAGCGGCGCAGGGCTTGAGAGTGCCATCGGCACGGCCAGGGCGGGGGATCTGCTGCAATCGGGCCAGCTTGCCATCAAGCTGCTGCCGATGACGAGCCAGGCGGGCTACGATCGGCTGCTGTGGAGCTGCGATCTCAACCTGGTGCGCGGCGAAGACTCCTTCGTGCGGGCCCAATGGGCGGCAAGGCCCTTCCTGTGGCACATCTATCCCCAGGACGATCAGGCTCACATTGCCAAGCTGGATGATTTCCTCGACCACTACTTATCTAGCTTGCCAGATCTGGCCGACTTGCCAACCGATGCGGCCCACTGGCTGCGCGCCTTCAATCATGCCCTTAACCATGGGCAAGATGTGCGCGAACTCTGGGCCCAATGGCCGCAATTCGGCACTATTTGGCAACAACATGCGCGAAGCTGGTCACAGAAGTTGCTTGCCGATGGGGATCTCGTCACTCGGCTGGTGAAATTTTTAGAAAGCCGTATATAATCTGGCAGTTTTTATCTGCCCGTATACGAACAGGAATTTTTACATGAAAACCGCACAGGAAATCCGCGCTGGTAACGTCGTCATGATCGGTACCGAGCCGATGGTGGTCCAGAAAGCCGAATTCAACAAATCCGGCCGTAACTCCGCCGTGGTCAAGATGAAGCTGAAAGGCCTGCTGAACGGCAGCGCCACCGAGACCGTATTCAAGGCCGACGACAAGCTGGAAGTCGTTCAGCTGGAGCGTAAGGAGTGCACCTACTCTTACTTCTCCGACCCCCTGTATGTCTTCATGGACACCGAGTACAACCAGTACGACGTCGAGAAAGACAACCTGGGTGACGCCCTGAACTACATGGTTGACGGCATGGAAGACATCTGCGAAGTGACTTTCTACAACGAGAAAGCCATCTCCGTAGAACTGCCGACCACCATCGTTCGCGAAGTCGAGTACACCGAGCCGGCCGCCCGTGGCGACACCTCCGGTAAAGTGACCAAGCCGGCCCGCCTGAAGGGCACCACCTACGAGCTGGCCGTTGCCGCCTTCGTAGAGATCGGCGACAAGATCGAAATCGATACCCGCACCGGTGAATTCAAGCGTCGCGTCAACTGATTTGACGGCTTCACGCCCGTGTTGAAAAAAGCGAGCCCCAGGCTCGCTTTTTCTTTATGAGCATTTGCCCTGCGATCATTCAGCCCCGGTCAGTGACAGCGGGCCTTCCATTGAGGGAGAATTCCCCTGCCCCCTTTAGTCTCGCGCCGATTGGGACTACACCATGAAGTCAGGTTCCTCCTCCCTCACAGGCTCCCTATGACATCTCATCAAAAACTCCTGCTGTTGCTGCTCACCCTGGTACTGCTGGTGCTCTCCGGCTGGCAACCCTATGACAGGGTCACCTGGTTGCTGGAAGTCGCCCCCGTGCTGATCGTCCTGCCGCTGTTGCTGCTGAGCCAGCGCAGCTACCCCCTCACCAGCCTGCTCTATCTGTGCGTCTTTCTGCACGGGGCCGTGCTGATGCTGGGGGGGGCTTACACCTATGCCCGGGTGCCGCTCGGTTTCGACCTACAGCAGTGGTTCGATCTCAGTCGCAACCCCTATGACAAGATTGGCCACTTCTTCCAGGGGTTCGTGCCCGCCCTGGCCTGCCGCGAGATACTGCTGCGCGGCCACCATGTGCAGGGCAAGAAGATGCTGGTGTTTCTGGTGATCTGCGTGGTGCTCGCCGTCAGCGCCAGCTATGAGCTCATCGAGTGGGGTGCAGCCCTGGCTCTGGGTCAGGGCGCCGACGAGTTCCTCGGCACCCAGGGAGACCCCTGGGATACCCAGTCCGATATGTTCTTCGCCCTGATGGGGGCCGTCAGCGCCCTGCTTCTGCTCTCCCCCCTGCACGACCGCCAGCTCGGCAGACTTGCCCGGCCCTGAGCCCGTCGAGGGAAGGGGCCTGCCCCTTCCCTCTTGCTACTGGATCCCCCGACCCCCTTCAGAAATCCGGCACGCCGCCGCTAACCCAGTCAACCGGGGAGCGCATTATGGCCAGATTATCCTTACCACTGCTGTTTTTGACCCTGCTGGCGAGCACCACCTTGCCGGCTAACGAGATCTCGCCCCCGGCCCCTCTCGATCACTGGCAGGAGAGCGATTGGAAGGGAGTGCCTGACAGCACCCGGATCGACAAGCAGAGGGTGCTGTTTGCCAAGCACGACGGCGACAGCTATCTGGGGCTCGCCATCCTGCTGCCGGACTGGCAGCGTAGCGGCCAGCTGTGGCAACTGACCCGGGATCTGGGTCGACTCGGCTTCGATACCCTGCTGCTGCTCCCCTCCCCCCAGCAGACCGAGCTGGATCCGGCCTCAGAGAAGAAGCAGGAGAACATTGACGCATTTCGCCGGCAATTTGCCGAACGCATCGTCAAGCTCGGTGACGCCAAGCTGCAGGAGGGCGGGTTCAAGCTGTTGCTGGCGCAAGGCACCAGCGCGGCCTGGGCCGCCAACCTCATCACCAGCGAGCAATTGCCCGCCCCCGATGCTCTGGTGCTGCTCGACGGTTTCTTTCCCAACCAGCTGAGCAACCAGACCCTGGCCAAGCAGGTGGCCCAGGCCAGCATTCCCACCCTGGATCTCTATCAGGAAGACGGGGGACGCTGGCCCCTGCTGGCTGCCGAGGCTCGCCAGAGCGAGAGCCGCCGCAGCCACAAGCTCAACTACCGTCCCTATGCCTTGATGGAACTGGGCGAAACGCCGGGTCGCATCCAGGGCTGGCTGACCCATCTGGGCTGGATCTGACCCCAAAAATGCCGCCTGCCTCACATCCGGCGCGATTGCCAAGCCATTGATGCGCTGCAAACTGGCCCTCGGTCGCCGATGTTTGGCATCATAAACGCCTCAACGGCAGGAGGCTTAATGCAGCAAATCGTGTTTCTCGACAGTGACACCCTGGACGCCGGCATCAATCTGCGTCGCCCCGACTTCCCCCATCACTGGCAAAGCTACCCCGAGACGAGACCGGAACAGGTGGTGGAGCGGCTCAGTTGCGCCAGCATCGCCATCATCAACAAGGTGCGCATCGGCGCCGCCGAGCTGGCCCGGCTGCCGGACCTGAAACTCATCGCGCTGGCGGCCACCGGCAGTGACAACCTGGATCTGGAGGCGTGCCGCGCCGCCAACGTCGGCGTCTGCAACATCCGCAACTACTCGGGCCCCTCGGTGCCAGAACACGCCATGGCACTGATGCTGGCCTTGTCTCGCAACCTGTTCGCCTGGCGCCAGTCCCTGCTGGAGGGGCGCTGGCAGCAGAGCGGCCAGTTCTGCTTCTTCGATCACCCCATCACGGATCTGCACGGCAAGCGCCTCGGCATCATCGGCAAGGGCACCCTGGGGCAGGCCCTGGGGCAGAGGGCCAGTGCCATCGGCATGGAGGTCTTTTATGCCCAGAGCCAGGTCGGTGCCAGCCACGACGAGGATCGGTTGCCCCTCGACGAGCTGCTGCAAAGCGCGGACGTCATCAGCCTGCACTGCCCGCTCACCCCCTACACCCGCCACCTGATAGGTCCGCGGGAGCTGGCCATGATGAAACCGGGGGCTCTGCTGATCAACGTGGGCCGCGGCGGCCTGGTGGACGAGCAGGCCCTGCTGGAGGCGCTGGCCAACGGTCGCCTCGGCGGCGCCGGGTTCGACGTGGCGAGCATCGAGCCACCTCCCCCCGACCACCCCCTGATGCAGGCGCTGCGTTACCCCAACTTCATTCTGACGCCCCATGTGGCCTGGGCCAGCGAGGAATCGATGCAGCGCCTCGCGGATCAGTTGATCGACAACATCAACGCCTTTGCCGCCGGCAGGCGCCAGCACCGTCTGGTCTGACACGCCGAGGCCGGGGCCGACAACATCGCTCGGCGGGTATCACTACCGCCTTCGATACGACGGACACGAAAAAGGGGCCCCTGGCCCCTTTTTCTCTCTCCTGGCTGACCTCAGTCGTCGTCATGCCATCTGTGCTTACGGTGCTTTTTGTGATGCTTGTGGTGCTTGTGATAGCGCCTGTCGTCGTAATAGCGCTCGTTCTTGCTCTCGTGACTGTCGCCGGTTTTGGCGCCTATGGCCGAACCACCAGCCCCGCCGATGCCGGCACCGATCAGCTGGCCCGTGCTGCCACCCACGCTCTTGCCAATGGCGGCACCGCCCAGTGCCCCCACCGCGCCCCCCAGGGCTGCCTCATTCTTGTTGCCCCTGTCGGCCGTGGCCGCACCGCCCGCCGCGCCGCCAACAGCGGCCCCCACCAAGGCGCCGGTGTCGCCCCCCAGCTGCTTGCCGATCATGGTGCCTGCCACCCCGCCGACGCCACCACCGAGTATGGTGTTGACGGTCTCGGACGCCTGCGCCTGACCATTGCCCAACAGCAGCGCGCCCAGCAGCGCCATCGCGCTCATGCCGTATTGTCTCATTTCCATGGGGTACTCCTGTCAAACCTGATGTCTAATTGATTATTTTTCCCTGCACTATACAAAGCGTCCCGGACTCCGCTACCAGGATTACGGCGTCCTTGCCGGCAGGGGAAGTGTCTCTCCTTCGCGACATGGCACAATCACATGAGCTAACCGACTGAAAATGAATTAAAAAAAAAGGTCACATGGGAAATTATCCCCACTGTGACCCCTTTCTCGGCCATTCAGGCCCTTTTTCTCCCGATGGCGGTCAGACAGATATTGTCACGACCTCCCCTTTTGGGGGATCTTGGGTGGGTGACAGGTGCCAGCAATCCCGTCCCTGCCGCTTGCTTTGGTACAGGCACTCATCCGCCCGATCGAGCAGGGCGGCGTCATCCGGATAGCGAGCCCCACCCGCGCTCAGGGTGATGGACTCCTCAAACTCGCGCCACTGCAGCGCCCGCATCCGGGTCAGCAGCTGGGTCAGACGCTCCTCGACCTCCTCCTGCTCCCAGGGCAGCAGGGCCGCAAACTCATCCCCACCTATACGGTAGACCTGAGCCTCTCCCAGGGTTCTCGCCATGATGGTGGCCACCCGGAACAGCACCGCATCGCCCACCCCGTGTCCCCAGCTGTCATTGATGCGCTTGAAGTTATCCACATCAAACAGCACCAGCCAGTGGGGTTTCTCCTCCTGCGCCAGCCTGGCCCTGCCTTGCTCGAAGGCCCGCCGATTCATGATGCCGGTGAGGGGATCGTGCAGCAGAGCATCCTGTCCCTCCAGCAAGCTGTTTCTCACCTGACTGATCTCCCCCAGGCTGCCGTGCACAAACCAGGTACGCCGGCGCAGCTGGATCTCCATCAGCGCCGCATCCTGGACGAGGCCGCTGAGAGATCGCTGCACCAACGCCTGCTCTTGGCGAAAAATACGCACCAGAAACAACAGACTGCAGAGCCAGATACCGAGCAGCGCCAACGCGGGCAGCACCACCATCAGCAGGGTATCTTGCAGGTTGTCATGAAAGTGGGCGGGAGGCAGATAGATGTTGAGATCCCAGTCGATATCCGACAGCGGGTGTGTCAGGTGGCAACCTTCCCGGATCACCTTCAACTCGGCCCCCTGGCTCGGCGTCCCGGGTACCGCCGGCAACAGTGACAGGTTGTGTCCCACCACCAGTCGGTTTCCCTTGCGCTCGGTGATGTAGATGGCAGCCTGATCGCTGCCCATCGCCCGTCGCAGCGCCGCCTGCAGCGCCGCCTGCAGCGAGTTGAACGACATGTCGACCATCAGCAAACCCAGCAGTTTCCCCTCGTCATCCTTGACCCGCTTGATCAGAGTCAGGACCTCTGCGTTGCCGCCGAACTCCTGGTAGGGACCAAACCAGACCAGCTCCTCGCCGTCGTTGGCAAGGGTCTGATACCAGGGGCGCTTCTGTGCCTGGTAGCCGGTCGGCACCTGCCACTCGGGGTAGCTCTCGAGACGGTCGACGCGGGTGTTGTAGAAGTAGAGGAAGTGGGCGTCGTGCTTGAACTGGTGGGCGATGGCCCAGATCGGGTTGATGGCAGAGCCCCCCCGCGCGATGGCCCGCTTGTCCAGGGAGGCCTCCAGCACGCCGAGCTGCCGCCGATTGGCCAGCACCATCTCGTGGATCAGGGTGGCGTCGATGGAGGTGAGCATGTGGTCATAGCCGGCGATGGTCTTGTCGATGCTGCGCAGGTAGCTGGCCGCCGCCAGCAACAGGGTGGTGATCAGCACCAGGGCACCGAGCAGAAACGACAGCGGTGTCAGTATGTAGTAGCGCTCCTTGATGATAGCCGCAGCCATGCCACCCTCTATAAAATGTCACATAAGATGCATTTTATAGTTGAAAACACCATACAAGTATTGATTGAAGTCATTAACAACTACGGTTAATGACAACAAAGACATCAGCGGGCCATACCCGGTTTCATCAAGTGAATATCCATGAAAAGTGGAAACAGTCATCACCCAGCGTTGACGGTTTCTTGCACAGAAGGTGTTATAGTCCATGACTGGATAAATCGGAGCCAGATGACCTTTATCGGCAATGCTGGCGGTGATGATCCACAACCAAGGAGATGTTATGAGCAGTCCGTTTATCGAACAGATCAAAGTACGTCGTACCATCTATGCCCTGGGTGACCAGGTGACCCATTCCGAGGCTCAGCTGACGGCTCTCATCAAGGATGCCATCAAGCACAGCCCTTCCTCCTTCAACTCCCAGAGCTCCCGTGCCGTCATCCTGTTTGGCGAACAGCACCACAAGCTGTGGGACATCGTCAAAGCTGAATTGAAAAAGATTGTACCGCCAGAGGCTTATACCCAGAGCGAGGCCAAGGTAAACGGCAGCTTCCGCGCAGGCTTCGGCACAGTGCTGTTCTTCGAGGACACCGCCGTCATCAAGGATCTGCAGCAAAAATTCGCCCTCTATGCCGACAACTTCCCCATCTGGTCCGAACATGGCACCGGGATCGCCCAGTTTGCGGTCTGGACCACCCTGGCCCAGGAAGGTGTTGGCGCCTCCCTGCAGCACTACAACCCGCTGATCGACGAGGCGGTCCGCAAGGAGTGGGACCTGCCCGCCAGCTGGCTGCTGCGTGCCCAGATGCCCTTTGGCAGCATAGAGCAACCGGCCGGTGACAAGACCTTCATTGACGACGAGGTCCGCTTCCGGGTCTTCGGCTAACCCCAAAGGCCCCCTCGCCGAGGGGGCCTTTGCCCCTGCTTCCCCCCGCATTTTCCGCTCCGTACAACCATACTCAGGGCTATCATGCCAACCGCCCTCAGGAGAGACGCATGGGAGAAGCCAGACGCCAGCGTATCTTGTCCACTTTCTATCCCTTGTTTGCCCTGCTCTGTGTCGCCACCCTCATCCTGCTGTTTTCACTTGTCGGCATCTTCACCCGCCCTCCCAGCCTGCTGGCGGCCTTCTGGCCCGCCAATGCCGTCTTGCTCGGCATACTGCTGCGTTACCCGCGCCTGGCCTCGCCCCCAGGCTGGCTGGGGGGCCTGCTGGGTTATCTGCTCGCCTCCCTGCTCACCGAGGACCCGCCCCTCAAAACGGCGCTGCTCACCCTCGGCAACCTGGCCGGCGTCAGCGTCGGCTACCTGCTGTTCCGCAGGCTGGATCACGAAGACAAACGGCTCAGGCGACCCACCTCCATCGTCTATCTGCTGCTGATCGCCATGGCGGCCTCCTTCGCCGCCGGGTTGGTCGGGGCAGCGATCAACCCCATGCTGTTTCAGGGCTCACACCTCTACGGGCTCGGCTTCTGGTTCGCCAGCGAGCTGGTCAACTACATGGCCATACTGCCGGTGATCCTGACCCTGCCCCCGCCGGGCACACTACCGGACTGGCGCCGCCTCCTGTATCAGACAAATATCTCCTGGAGCAGGCTGCTGCCCCTGCTGAGCCTGGTCGGCACCCTGCTGCTGACCCTGCTGATCGAGGGGCCTGGCTCCATTGCCTTTCCGGTCCCGGCCCTGCTCTGGTGCGCCATCAACTACTCCGTCTTTGCCACCAGCCTGCTCTCGCTCTCCTTCAGCACCCTGATCCTGCTCGCCCTCTCCAACGGCTACCTGATCATCAGTCAGGATGTCCAGACTCAGTACTGGATGTTCTCGGTGCGGATCGGCGTCATGTTGATTGCCCTCACCCCGCTCACCGCCGCCAGCATAATGGCGACACGCAATAACCTGCTGCGCAGGATGGAATACCTGGCGCACCATGATCATCTCACCGGCGTCCTCAATCGGGCTGGCTTCTGGCCCGGTGCCGAACAGATGGCGGAGAAGCTGGAACGGGGGAAACACCCCCTCGCGGTCTGCATGCTGGATCTGGACAACTTCAAACGCATCAACGACCGCCATGGTCACGAGGCAGGCGACAAACTATTGAAGGCCTTCACCACCACGGTGAGCCAGCATCTGCGCCAGGAAGACCTGTTCGGCCGGATGGGAGGAGAGGAGTTTGCGGTGCTGCTGCCCGATACCACAAGGGCCCAGGCACTGGATGTGGTCGAGCGGCTACGGGAGGCGGTTGCTCGGCTGAAGGTGCTGGATGGGGAAGGCAACCCGGTCTCAGTCACTGTGAGCATAGGAATAGCCTGCCAGCACCAGGGTCACTTCAACCTGGACAGGCTGCTCTCCCGCGCCGATCAGGCCCTCTATCAGGCCAAGCATAATGGCCGCAACCGGGTGGAGCTGCACGGGGGCGAAGAGGCAGACAGGCGCTCGGGGGATGCGGCGCCCCCCGCCATGGACTCGGATCCCTCTTGACGCCCCGGCAGATGGAGGCCGGCCTCAGTCCGGCAGCAGGTTCGCCATGCAAAGCTGCAGGCCAGCCTCGTCCTCGGTCAGGCGGATCTGCCGCCAGTCCTCCAGCCGTGCCCTGACCCCGCCATCGAGCCGTTTGTCGCCCCCTATCTGCACTACCTGACAGCCAGCCTGCAGGGCGCTGCATATCCCCGCAGGGGCATCCTCGAACACCAGGCAGTCGGCGGGAGCAAGGCCAAGCCGGCGTGCGGCAAGCAGATAAGGCTCGGGATCCGGCTTGCCTCGCACCACATCTTCTGCCCCGATCAATAGTCTCGGCAACGGCAACCCGGCACTGGCCAGGCGGTGCCGCGCCACCCGCTGGCTCGCGGAGGTCACCAGCGCCCAGCGCGCCGGCGACAAGGCCCCAAGCAGGGTGCGGGCCCCGGCGATCGGCTCGGCCACTCCCGCATGCCGGATCTCCAGCTCGTCGAGCAGGGCCACCTCCCGGGCCAGATCCAGCTGTGGCGCCAGCGCGCGTATCACCTCCCGCGAGCGCACCCCATGGCACATGGCCAGCACAGGCTCGGGATCCAGCCGATGGCTCTGGCACCAGAGCCGCCAGACGGTCTCCACCTCTGTGGTGGAGTGCACCAGGGTGCCGTCCATGTCCAGTAACAGGGCCTCGGCCCTCAGGGTGAGCACGGTCATGCGGTTCTCCCCGCCAGCACGTCGACGAAGGCCTGCCGCTGGGCCGACTGCTCATAACAAGCAAGCGCCTGCTCGGTATTGCTCGCCCACACCGGCAGAGGCCCGACGGCAAACCCCTGCTGCAACAGGCTGGTCAGAAGCTCACCCGTCTCCGGCGCCGCCAGTGGCTGGGCCATTACCAGGCTTCCCTTGATCAAGAACAGATAGCGTTCACTCGACATGACATGACTCCTTGTGGCTGGTCAGAGGGCCAAAGGCCCGTTTCGAGACCATTAGAACAAGGGAGTTAGATAATTTATAATCAATAAATCGCCACATTGGATAACCAAATGGAATGAAATTCGACTTAAGACAGTTGCAGGCCTTCGTCATGTTGGCCGAGACCGCCAACTACCGGGAGGCCGCCAGTCGGCTCTTCATCACGCAACCGGCGCTGACCAAGCAGATCCAGGGGCTGGAACTGGCGCTCGGCAGCACTCTGTTCAACCGGGGCCGCCACGGCGCCGAGCTGGCCGCCATCGGCACCCAGTTGCTGCCCCAGGCCCGCGCCCTGGTGGAACACGGCAAGGGATTCGAGCAGCACGCTGTGGCGCTGGCGAGTGGCGCCGCCGGGCGCCTCAAGATAGGGTTCGGGCTGTCGAGCTTCGCCCTGGCCCCCTCTCTGGTGGCCCGCTTCAAGCAGCAGGCCCCGGATGTAATGGTGCATCTGCAGGACATGACCTCCGCCGTCCAGCACGATCTGCTGCTGGCGGGGCGGCTGCAGATAGGCTTCATGCGAAGGCCGCAAGCGCCACAGCTGAAGGAACACAGGTTGCTGACCGACCGGCTGGTACTGGCCGTGCCAAGCCAGATGACGGGGCCGGATCCGGCTGCGTTCGACGTGGAGCGGGCGCTGACCACGCAGCCGTTGCTGCAGATGGTGGGCCACCGCTGCCCCGGCCTCAGCCAGCAGATCGCCCGCTTCCTCGGCGCCAACCGGCTGACCGGCATGATCCAGGAGGCGGAGGACATCCAGACCCTGGTGGCCCTGGTGGCCGCCGGCATAGGCAACGCCATACTGCCCTGCAGCGTCGGCTTCATCGCGGGCAAGGACGTGACCCTCTATCCCCTGTCCGGCCCCTGGTCCGAGTGGGAGATAAGCCTGGTGTGGAACCCCGACTTTGCGGATCCCATTCGGGATCGTTTCCTGACCCTGGTCAGGGCCATGCACCCGGAGGGGAATAACCTCTGACAGGAGTGCTGCCCAAACAGGGAAATGGAAAGCAGCAAGGCTGGCTCAATGGCCACACAACTGATCTTCACAGGGAATGCCATCCCCCTCTCCATCCATCTTGGTATTGGGGCAATATTGCAAGAACCAGGTCGCCTCTTCGCAGGAGGTCATCTGGGAGCAGTGCTGACGACCGTCGCACTGACGGACAAAAGAGGACGCCTGCGCCTTGCCGTACGAGGTACTGGTCTCCTCCTGACTGAAAGTGGGTGCTGCTGGAGGGGAGACAAACTCCGCCGAGAAGCGGGAATAGAGGAAGAACAGTCCCGCCAGCACCAGCAGGGGGACAAGCTTGCCACGCCAGTTGCCCTTGCGGCGAGGGGCGTGATGCACGCGGGCTCTGGGCATGGCGGGTTGTGGTGCCCTCATGTTCACATCGGCCCTGTTCCCGCGATCCGGCATGGGGGACTCGATGGATGGTCTCAGCCCGTCTGCCAGCGAGAGGGGGCGGTCGGGGAAGAACACCTGCACGGCGCAGGGCTTGTCATCCTTGCCGCTCCCGACCTGATAGGAGACCCTCTCTCCCACCTCCGGCAGCCTGCCATCGAATTGCAGGGCGGTGATGTGCACGAAGAGATCGGCTCCGCCCTGATCCTGCTTGATAAAACCGAAGCCGCGCTGCGGGTTCCAGCTCGCGATCCTGCCCTGATGTCGCATGTCCTCATCCTTGTGGCCAGCACTGTTTTGACCATGTTGCCCCAAAACTACAGGGTTTCAACAGGGCATTGAAATCAACCCCGTGCCGGCCTGATGCGTCGACGAGCAGACATCAGATACCGTCATCGCTTTCCGGTCAGGGGAGCTTTTATACCAGCCCCAGGGCGTAGCGCAGCGCCATCTCCTTGAGCGGCCCCGCCTTGTCCGCCAGGGTCAGGGCCAGATTGCGGGTCAGACGCAGCGGCCCTATGTCGTTGCTGAACACTCCGTAGAAGAGATCCATCCCCGACTGCATCAGCAGGTTGTCGGGGCGCCGACGGCGCTCGTAGCGGCTAGCCAGGGTGATGTCGTGCCAGTCAGCCCCCGCCTTGCCCAGCAGCTCGGTCCAGCAGGCCACATCCTTGAAGCCGAGGTTGACCCCCTGCCCCGCCAGCGGGTTGATGGTGTGGGCGGCGTCGCCGAGCAGCACCACCCGTCCGGCGTGGTAGTGGTTGGCGTGGCGGCGCACCAGGGGGAAGCTGCCCTTGCCAGTCACCTGGAAGCCGCCGAGCCTAGCCGGGAAATGGCGGTGCACCTCCGCGGCCAGGGCCTCGTTGTTCATGGCGGCCAGGGCCCGGATGCGGGCCGGGCTGTCATACCACACCAGGGAGCCGTGCCGGCCGGGCAGCGGCAGGAAGGCGCGCGGGCCCTGCGGGGTGAACTGCTGCCAGGTGATGTCTTCCTGCTCGAACTCGGTGTCGATATTGATCAGCATGCAGTGCTGGCGGTACTCGAAGCGTGACACCCCGATCCCGGCGAGACGGCGGGTGAGCGACTCGGCGCCGTCGCAGGCCAGCACCCAGCGCGCCTGCAACTCGGTACCGTCATCGAGCAGCAGGCTGGCGTGCTCGGCACCTTGCTGCAGCCGCGCCACAGCCGCCGGGGTGTGGGTCTGGATGTTGGGGAAATCCTCCATGCGCTTGAGCAGGGCGAGCTGCACCAGTCGGTTCTCTATGATGTAGCCGAGCTGGGGCAGCCCCAGATCCGCCGCGTCGAAGCGGGTGGCAAAGCCGTCCAGCTCCCAGGTCTCCAGCCGGCGGTAGGGGCACAGCCGCATCTGCTGCAGGTGCGACCAGGCACCGGCCTTGTCCAGCAGTGCCACCGAGGCCTGGCTGATGGCGGAGACCCGCAGATCCAGCGGTTGATCCGGGGCGTAATGCTCCGGCAACCGGGTCTCGATGACCCGCACGTTGAGACCCTCTGCCGCCAGCAGGCAGGCGGTGGCGGCGCCCACCATGCCTGCGCCGACGATGGCGATATCACACTGTTCCATAACTTGATTCCTGCAAGGGGTCGCCCCGAACAAGGAGAGAGGGGCGAACCGAATGGGGCATGATAACGCAAGGAGACCGGATAAACAGTGCGTCAGGCGGGCAATTGCCACGACGGGCCAGGCCATATGGCGGCGGCGCGGCCCCAGACTGGTCAGCACCGGGATTGCGGAGTAAAATGGCCGGTCCTTTGACCCTGCCGATCTTAAACACAGTCAAGAGTAGCAATGAGCAAGAAACTTCATATCAAGACCTGGGGCTGCCAGATGAACGAGTACGACTCGTCCAAGATGGCCGACCTGTTGGACGCCAGCAATGGCTACACGCTGACCGAAGAGCCCGAGGAGGCAGACGTCCTGCTGCTCAACACCTGCTCCATTCGTGAAAAGGCCCAGGAGAAGGTGTTCCACCAGCTCGGTCGCTGGAAGAAGCTCAAGCTGAAGAAACCGGAACTGGTGATCGGGGTGGGTGGCTGTGTCGCCTCCCAGGAAGGGGAAGCCCTGCGCAGCCGGGCGCCCTATGTGGACATCGTCTTCGGACCCCAGACCCTGCACCGCCTGCCCGCCATGATCAAGCAGGTCCAGGAGGGGCGCGGCGCCCAGGTGGACATCGCCTTCCCGGAGATCGAGAAGTTCGACAACCTGCCGGAGCCCCGCGCCGAGGGGGTCACTGCCTTCGTCTCCATCATGGAAGGCTGCTCCAAATACTGCTCCTTCTGCGTGGTGCCCTACACCCGTGGCGAGGAGGTGAGCCGACCGCTCGACGATGTGCTCTACGAAATCGCCCAGCTCGCCCAGCAGGGTGTGCGCGAGGTGAACCTGCTCGGCCAGAACGTCAACGCCTACCGCGGCCCGACCTTCGATGGCAATGACTGCACCTTCGCCGAGCTGCTGCGCCTGGTGGCCGCCATCGACGGCATCGACCGCATCCGCTACACCACCAGCCATCCCATCGAATTTACCGACGACATCATCGAGGTCTACAAGGACACGCCGGAAGTGGTCAGCTTCCTGCACCTACCGGTGCAGAGCGGCTCTGATCGCATCCTGACCATGATGAAGCGCCCCCATACCGTGCTGGAGTACAAGTCCAAGATCCGCCGCCTGCGCGCCGTCCGTCCCGACATCACCATGAGCTCGGACTTCATCGTCGGCTTCCCGAACGAGACGGACGAGGACTTCGAGGCCACCATGAAGCTTATCGAAGAGATCAACTACGACATGAGCTTCAGCTTCATCTACAGCCCCCGCCCCGGCACCCCGGCCGCAGACCTGCCGGACGACGTCGACATGGAGGTGAAGAAGGCCCGCCTGACCCGGCTGCAGAATCAGATCAATCACCAGTCCATGCTCATCGGCCGCGCCATGCTTGGCTCGGTACAGCGCATCCTGGTGGAGGGCCCCTCCAAGATGGATCCCATGCAGCTCAGTGGCCGCACCGAGAATAACCGGGTGGTCAACTTCGAGGGGCCGCACCGTCTCATCGGCGGCTTCGCCGATGTTGAGATCACCGACGTGCGCCCCTACTCCCTGCGTGGCCGCTTCATCCGCGGCGAGGATGAGATGAATCTGCGCATCGCCACCGCGCCGAGCGAAATCCTGGCTCGCCGCCCGGACAACGTCCCCGATGATCTCGGGGTGGCGGCCTTCAGACCCCATTAATTTCCTCCCCCCTCCCGAGGGCGGGGGGAACAACCGATACGAGGACACCTTGAGCCGACACATCTCGACCCTGAACCTGCACCTGGAACCCGCCGACAACCTGCGTCTCGCCAGCCTGTGCGGCCCCTTTGACGACAACCTCAAGCAGCTGGAGCGCCGTCTCGGCATCGAGATCAGCTACCGTGACAACCACTTTCAGGTGCTCGGCAAGCAGGCACAGATAGATGCGGCGGCCGTCATCCTCAAGCACCTCTATGTGGAGACCCAGCCGCTCAGGGGCGGCAAGGTGAATGACATCACCCCCGAGATGGTGCACCTGACGGTGCAGGAATCCCGGGTGTTGGAGCAGGACGACGAGGCGCCGAGCCAGCCCTATGGCAAGGAGGTGACGGTCAAGACCAAGCGCGGCCTCATCAAGCCGAGGAGCCCGAACCAGGCCCAGTACATCGCCAACATAGTGCGCCACGACATCAGCTTCGGCATTGGCCCGGCCGGTACCGGCAAGACCTATCTCGCCGTAGCCGCCGCCGTGGATGCACTGGAGCGCCAGGAGATCCGCCGTATCCTGCTGACCCGCCCGGCGGTGGAAGCCGGTGAGAAACTCGGCTTCCTGCCCGGGGATCTCTCCCAGAAGGTGGATCCCTACCTGCGCCCCCTCTATGACGCCCTGTTCGAGATGCTGGGCTTCGAGCGCGTCGAGAAGCTGATGGAGCGCAACATCATCGAGGTGGCACCGCTCGCCTATATGCGCGGCCGCACCCTCAATGACGCCTTCATCATCCTGGACGAGGCCCAGAACACCACCACGGAGCAGATGAAGATGTTCCTGACCCGTATCGGCTTCAACTCCAAGGCGGTGGTCACCGGCGACATCACCCAGGTGGATCTGCCGCGCAGCACCAAATCCGGCCTGCGCCACGCGCTGGAAGTGCTGCAGGGGGTCGATGGCCTGTCGTTCAACTTCTTCGAATCCAAGGACGTGGTGCGCCACCCCGTCGTCGCCCGCATAGTGCAGGCCTACGAGGCGTTCGATGCCCAGCAGGCGGCCGACAAGAGCGCCCCCAACACCCGCAACGAGAACACCAGCAAAGAGAGTGCCCAATGAGCGTGACCCTGGATCTGCAGCTGGCCTGTGCCAGCACCGACGGCCTGCCGACCGAAGCCCAGCTGCAAGGCTGGCTCGATGGCACCATCCTGGGTTTCCAGGACGAGGCCGAGGTGACGGTGCGGCTGGTGGACGAGGCGGAGAGCCGCGAGCTCAACCACACCTATCGTGGCAAGGACAAGCCCACCAACGTGCTCTCCTTCCCGTTCGAGGCTCCCCCCGGCATGGAACTGCCCCTGCTCGGGGATCTGGTGATCTGTCGTCAGGTGGTCGAGGCCGAGGCCATCGAACAGGGCAAGCCCCTCATGGCCCACTGGGCTCACATGGTTGTGCACGGCAGTCTGCATCTGCTAGGTTATGACCATATCGAGGACGAGGAGGCCGAGGAGATGGAGCAGCTCGAGCGCGACATCATGCAGGAACTCGGCTTTGCGGATCCCTACCTCGACGACGTAGAAGAGTGACAGGCCGGTAAAGAGGTCACCGTCTTGAAACAGACAGCCGCCATCCTTATATCGGCAAGACAACATCCCGAATGTTCACACGAGTAACCAAGAGAGAAAATGACCGACGATCACCCTAGTACCGGCTCGCCGAAGAAAACCTGGCTCGACAAGCTCAGCCAACTCTTCCAGGGCGAGCCAAAAGACCGCAATGATCTGGTAGAAGTCATCGCCGATGCGGAAGAACGTGACCTCATCGATCAGGACACCAAGGACATGATCGAAGGCGTGCTCGAAATTGCCGAGCTGCGCGTGCGTGACATCATGATCCCCCGCTCCCAGATGGTGACCATCGAGAAGTCCCAGCCTGTGGACGACTTCCTGCCCGTCATCATCGAATCCGGCCACTCCCGCTTCCCGGTGATCAACGAAGACAAGGATCATGTGGAGGGCATCTTGCTCGCCAAGGATCTGCTGCCATTCGGCTTTGGCGGCCATCACGCCAGCGAGCCGCTGCAGCTCGAGAAGATCCTGCGCCCCACTGTGATCGTGCCGGAGAGCAAGCGGGTCGATCGCCTGCTCAAGGAGTTCCGCGAAGAGCGCTACCACATGGCCATCGTGGTAGACGAGTTCGGCGGCGTCTCGGGTCTGGTGACCATAGAAGACATACTGGAACTGATCGTTGGCGAGATTGACGACGAGTTTGACGACATCGAGGATGAGCCGGAAGAGATCCGCCGCATCAGCAAGCGGGTCTTCTCCGTCAGCGCACTCACCGAGATCGAGGATTTCAACGACTTCTTCGGCACCCAGTTCAGCGATGAAGAGGTGGATACGGTAGGCGGCCTGGTGATGCACGCCTTCAGCCACCTGCCCAAGAAGGGCGAGGAGATAGAGCTGGACGGCTACCTGTTCAAGGTGATGCATGCGGACCGTCGTCGCCTGCAGCAGCTGCAGGTGAAGATCCCGGAGAATCACGCGGCGGCCCAGCCGGAGTCCTGATCCCGCCCTCCCCGCACAGTCAATCAACGCCCCTGCTTTCAGGGGCGTTTGTCATTCTGCCGCCCCTGCGCCTTCCCATTCCCCTGCTGCGCCCCCCTTCGACATCCGGCTGGCCGGGAGGCTCGCCGTTGGCGCGGTTTGCGGTTAAGATGTCGGCCATTCCACATTCATTCAGCCCAATTCGAGCCCCGATCCCCCGTGAAATCGAAACTTCTGACAAGCCTGTTCGCCCTGGCCTCTGGCGCCATCGCCGTGCTGGCCTTCTCCCCTTTCGGCTACTGGCCTCTGGTGATCCTCTCCCTGCTCGGCCTCTATGCCCTGCTGGACAAGGCCAACCCCAGGCAGGCGGCATGGCGCGGCTTCGGCTATGCCATGGGACTGTTCTTGCCGGGACAATGGTGGATCCATGTCAGCATGACGGAGTTTGGCGGCATCCCGCTGCCCGCTGCCTTCGTGCTGCTGGCCGGCCTCTGCGCCTATCTGTCGCTCTATCCGACCCTGGCCTGCTGGGTCTTCGCCCGCTTCTTTGGCGGTCGCCACTGGAGCCGCTGGCTGCTCGCCTTCCCGGCGCTCTGGCTGATGGCCGATTGGCTGCGGGGTGCCGTCATGACCGGCTATCCCTGGCTCTGGTTTGGCTACACCCAGATTGACGGCCCCCTCAAGGGCTTCGCCCCCATCCTCGGGGTACAGGGCATCACGCTCGCCCTGCTGCTCACCACCTCCGCCCTCTGGCTCACCTGGCAAAGCCGCAAACCGGCCTGGCTGCTGCTGCCGGTCGTGCTGGTCGGCGCCGCCCAGGGGCTGATGCAGCTCAACTGGGTGACCCGGGGCGAACCGGTCAAGGTGGCCCTGGTGCAGGGCAATATCGCCCAGTCCCTCAAATGGGATCCGGAGGCCCTGATCCCCACGGTACGCACCTATCAGGATCTCAGCCGCGAGAATCAGGACGCCGACATCATCATCTGGCCGGAATCGGCGATCCCGGCCATCGAGAAGGAGATGGGCACCTATCTGGAGAGCCTGGACAAGGCGATGAAGGTGAATGACACCGGCCTGCTGGCGGGGATCATTCATTACGATCTGAAGCAGCAGCGCTTCTTCAATACAGTGCTCGGCATGGGGGTGCAGGATTTGGACGGCAAGGAGTCCTATCACTATGAGCACAAGAACCGTTACTACAAGTACCACCTGCTGCCCATCGGCGAGTTCGTGCCCTTTGAAGATCTGCTGCGTCCCATCGCCCCCTTCTTCAACCTGCCCATGTCCTCCTTCAGTCGGGGTAACGAAGTGCAGCCGAACCTGATCGCCAAGGGGCTCAAGTTCGCCGCCGCCATCTGCTACGAGATCATCTTCCCGGACGAGGTGCGCCGCAACGTGCAGCCGGACACCGACTTCCTGCTGACCGTCTCCAACGACGCCTGGTTCGGCACCAGCATCGGCCCCTGGCAGCACATGGAGATCGCCCGGATGCGCGCCCTCGAGCTGGCTCGCCCGCTGCTGCGCGACACCAACACCGGCATCACCATAGTCACCGAGATAGACGGCAGCATCATCGCCCAGATCCCGCAGTTCGAGGCAGGAGTGCTGCGCGCAGAAGTGCGTCCCGCCCACGGCCAGACCCCCTACCTGCGCTTTGGTAGCTGGCCCATGTATGCGCTGGCCGCCCTGCTGCTCGGCCTGGCGCTGGTGCTGCGCCCCCGCGCCCACCCCTGGGCGCGCAAGGGCTGACCCAGTCGTACAACCCGATAAATCAGAGAGGCGCCCAAGGGCGCCTCTCTTCTGTTCAGTCTGATACCCGCTCAGAACCTGTTCACGCTCTGTCACGAGAGGTCGTCAGCAAGGTAAAGAGCAGCGCAGGAACCGGAGCGTATAAACATACGTGAGCCCTCGGTTTCACATAAGCGAGCAGCACATGAGCCTTGATCACGGCCTCGCAGCAAGAGCGTGGGCAGATTCTCAGGGCGAGAGCGGCTCACGGTGATACTCATCGGCCCCGCACTCCGGACAGGTACCGAGCTGCTGCGGGTGCAGCACAGTCTGGCGCCACTCGCAGTGATCGCACACCAGCACCCCCAGCCCCACCCAGTCGCCCGCCCGATAGACCCCCTTGTGTTCCAGCTCGTCCGCCAGCTCACTCCACTCCACCTGGGCACGGTCGGTCACGTCCGCCAGCCAGGACCAGACGGTGTCCTTTAACGCCAGCATGAAGGCGGACTCGGGCACCTCGGCGCGGCTCTCGTCATAGTTGCCGAGATCCCGCTTCACATATTCTGCGATCAGCGCCAGCTCGTCCTGGGTCAGATCGCCGGCCGCCTCCAGATAGGCCTGTACCTTGGCGATCATCCGGTTGAGGCGTTCTCCCTGAAACTCCTCGGTCTCCTCCCACTGCTTCTTGAGCTGGGCGATGAAGGCTTCATACCCTTGTCGACGTTTGTCCATGGCCATTACTCCTCTGCTGAACCCTGATCGTGCCCGGCCTGAGCCAGAGACTGAGCCGTGCTGGCGGTGGTTGCCGCCCTCTGTCACCCTTGCTGCTCCGCGAAACCTCGATGCTGCCCGGGTCGGGCCAGAGACTGGGCGGATGCTGGCGGTTGTTGCCGCCGCAGGATATGGGTATTCTATCGGGATTTCCCAGCCGTTTTATCTATTCATTTCACAGATCCGGATGTCACCAATGCAAGAGCAATACGTTCCCCAATCCATAGAACCAGCAGTGCAAAAGCACTGGGATGCCAAGAAAACCTTCAAGGCCGTGGAGAAAGTAGACAAGGAAAAGTTCTACTGCCTCTCCATGTTCCCTTATCCGTCTGGTCGTCTACACATGGGGCACGTGCGTAACTACACCATAGGTGATGTGATCTCCCGTTATCAACGGCTCAACGGCAAGAATGTGCTGCAACCGATCGGCTGGGACGCCTTCGGTCTGCCGGCGGAAAACGCCGCCATCAAGAACGCCACTGCGCCGGCACCCTGGACCTACGAAAACATCGAATACATGAAGAACCAGCTGAAGATGCTGGGTCTGGGCTATGACTGGGACAGAGAGCTTGCCACCTGCAAGCCGGACTACTATCGCTGGGAGCAGTGGTTCTTCACCAAGCTCTACGAGAAGGGTCTGGTCTACAAGAAGACCTCCTCCGTCAACTGGTGTCCGAACGACATGACGGTGCTGGCCAACGAGCAGGTGATCGACAACTGCTGCTGGCGCTGCGACACCCCGGTGGAGCAGAAAGAGATCCCCCAGTGGTTCATCAAGATCACCGACTACGCCGAAGAGCTGCTGAACGACATCGACAACCTCGAAGGCTGGCCGGAGATGGTCAAGACCATGCAGCGCAACTGGATTGGTCGCTCCGAAGGGGTCAACATCAGCTTCGCTATCGAGGGTCAGGACGAGCAGCTGGAGGTCTACACCACCCGCCCGGACACCTTCATGGGCGTGACCTATGTGGGCATAGCCGCCGGTCACCCGCTGGCCGCCCAGGCTGCCGCGACTAATCCCGAGCTGGCCGCCTTCATCGAGGAGTGCAAGCACACCAAGGTCGCCGAGGCTGACATGGCGACCATGGAGAAGAAGGGCATGGCCACCGGCCTCTATGCCATTCACCCGCTGGATGGCCGCAAGGTGCCGGTCTGGGTCGCCAACTTCGTGCTGATGAACTACGGTACCGGCGCCGTGATGGCGGTACCGGGCCACGACCAGCGCGACTTCGAATTCGCCACCAAATATGGCCTCGACATCAAGGCGGTGATCAAGCCGGCCGATGGCGAGGTGGACGTGAGCACGGCCGCCTACACCGAGAAGGGCGTACTGTTCAACTCCGGCGAGTTCGACGGTCTCGACTTCCAGGGCGCGTTTGATGCCATCGCCAGCAAGCTGGAAGCCCTCGGCCACGGCAAGCGCACCGTCAATTTCCGTCTGCGTGACTGGGGCGTTTCCCGTCAACGTTACTGGGGTGCTCCCATCCCGATGCTGACCCTGGCTGATGGCACTGTGGTGCCGACGCCGGAAGATCAACTGCCGGTGCTGTTGCCGGAAGATGTGGTGATGGATGGCATCCAGAGCCCGATCAAGGCCGACGCCGAGTGGGCCAAGACCACCTACAACGGTCAGGAAGCGTTCCGCGAGACCGATACCTTCGACACCTTTATGGAGTCATCCTGGTACTACGCCCGCTACTGCTCCCCGGACTACGACAAGGGCATGCTGGACCCGGCTGCTGCCAACCACTGGCTGCCGGTGGATCAGTACATCGGCGGTATCGAGCACGCCTGTATGCACCTGCTCTACGCCCGCTTCTTCCACAAGCTGCTGCGTGACGCTGGCCTGGTCAACAGCGACGAGCCGTTCAAGCGCCTGCTCTGCCAGGGCATGGTGCTGGCAGACGCCTTCTACTACAAGGACGAGAAAGGCGGCAACGTCTGGGTCAGCCCGACCGAGGTCAAGGTAGAGCGCGACGACAAGGGCCGCATCACCAAGGCCGTCGATCTTGAGGGCCGCGAGGTGATCCACTCCGGCATGACCAAGATGTCCAAGTCCAAGAACAACGGCATCGATCCGCAGCTGATGGTAGAGCGTTACGGCGCCGATACCGTCCGCCTGTTCATGATGTTCGCCTCCCCGGCCGACATGACCCTGGAGTGGTCCGACTCCGGCGTAGAGGGCGCCCAGCGCTTCCTGCGTCGCCTGTGGCGCACCACCTTCGAGCATGTCTCCGGCGGCGCCGTTGCCGCGCTGGATCTGGCTGCCCTCACCAACGAGCAGAAAGCGGTACGCCGTGAACTGCACAAAACCATCGCCAAGGTGAGCGATGACGTGGGTCGCCGTCAGACCTTCAACACCGCCATCGCCGCCATCATGGAGCTGATGAACAACCTGGCCAAGCTGGGCTCTGACGAGCAGGACCGCGCCCTGATGCAGGAAGCGCTGGAAGCCGTCGTCGTCATGCTCTACCCCATCACCCCGCACATCGGTTTCGAGCTGTGGAAGATGCTGGGCAAGGAAGGGGACATAGACGTGACCGGCTGGCCGGTGGCCGATGAAGCCGCCATGGTCGAGACCGAGAAGCTGGTGGTGGTGCAGATCAACGGCAAGATGCGCGGCAAGCTGACCGTCCCGGCCGAGATAAGCCAGGCCGACGTCGAGAAGCTGGCCATGGCCGATGCCTCGGTGCAGAAGTTCACCGAAGGCCTGACAGTGCGCAAGGTCGTCTATGTACCGGGCAAGCTGCTCAACATAGTCGCAAACTGAGGATGACCGCCCCCGTTCCCTCCCCATGGGAAGGAGCGGGGGGTCTGAACGGACGTATGACGGCGGGCAAGCGCCCGCCGTTCTTCACTTGATGCAAAGAGGAATTCACATGGGCATGTCCCTCACTCGCTGGATTGCCATCATGCTGACGGGCCTGCTGCTGCAGGCCTGCGGTTTTCAGATGCGGGGAACCGCCATCCCCCCCGAGCTGATGACCATGAAGGTGGTCGGTGACAACAAGAGCGACTTTTATCGGCTGGTGACCACCCGCCTCAAGGCCTCCGGGGTGACCCTGGCAGACAAGGAGGGCATTCCGGTACTGACCCTGTCCGGGGTACGCAGCAGCAGCCAGGTCGCCTCCGTTGACTCCATCGGCCAGGACCGCGAGTACCTGCTGGGTTACAGCACCCAGTTCACCGTCTCCATGCCGGGCAAGCCGACCCAGGTCTTCCCCATCACCTTCAACCGCAGCTTCCTGAACAAGCCGGATGCGGCGCTGGCCTCCTCCCGCGAGCAGGAGCAGCTTGGCAAGGAGATGCAGGAGCAGGCCGCGAACCTGGTGATCCGCCAGCTGAGCCAGGTCAAGTTCTGATGCGCGTATCTTGATGAGAGTGTGTTGATGAGAGTCTATCCCGAGCAGTTCGCAGATCATCTCAAGGCAGGGCTCAAGCCCTGCTATCTCGTTTTTGGTGACGAGCCGCTGCTCAAGCTCGAGGCCATCGACGCCGTGCGTCAGGTGGCCCGCAAGCAAGGTTTCGATGAACGCCACAGCTTCGTGGTGGAAGCCGGGCTGGACTGGAACCAGGTCTATGACGCCTGCCAGGCCATGAGTCTCTTCTCGGCCCGCCAGATCATCGAGCTGGAGCTGCCCGCCAAGGTCGACAAGGATCTGGCCGCCCGCATCACAGAGATCGGCAAGCAGCTTCATCCCGACCTGCTGCTGGTGCTCTCGGGGGGGCGTCTCAACCAGACCCAGATGAAGGCAGCCTGGTTCGACAAGCTGAGCCAGAGCGGTACCTATGTGCCGGTCAATCACCCCGAGCCCCGTTTCTTCCCGCGCTGGATGAGCGCGAGATTTCAACGCTTCGGCCTCAAGGCGTTGCCGGATGCAGTCAACTTCATGTGTCACGCCTTTGAGGGCAACCTGCTGGCCGCGAGCCAGGAGATAGAGAAGCTGACCCTGCTCGGCCCGCCCCAGCCCATCAGCGTCGCCTATCTGCAAGAGACCATCATACGCCACGCCCACTTCACCCCGTTCCAGCTGGTCGATACCCTGCTGGAGGGCAAGGTGAACCGGGCTCAGCGTATCCTGCTGGCGCTGCGAGCCGAAGGCACCGAGCCCGGCATGCTGGCCTGGACCCTGTGCCGGGAGCTGGAGCAGCTCACCGAGCTGGCCCTGGCCGCCCGCGCCGGTCAGCCGCTGGTGGAACACTTCAGCCGGTTGCGCATCTGGCAGAGCCGCCAGCAACTCATTCAGCAGGCCCTGACCCGGCTACCCGTTGGCAAGATACAGCAGCTGTGGCAGCTGATGGCCCGGCTCGATGACGCCCAGCGCCGGTTCGACACCGAGCAGGCCTGGCTGATGTTGCAGACCATAGCCCTGGGTTTTCGCGATGGCGCGCCGCTGCCTCTGCTGGAGGTGGAACCATGCTGAGCGCCCCGGTTGAACGCAAGGCTGGCCCTTTGGCTCCCCTCCATGATCTGACTGGGAGAGCCTCATGCTGAAGGCCCCCATCGGCATCCTGGGCGGCACCTTCGACCCCATCCACATCGGTCATCTGAGGCCCGCCATAGAGGCACGCGACGCCCTGGGCCTGGCCGAGGTGCGCCTGCTCCCGAATCATATCCCGCCCCATCGCGCCAACCCCTTCTGCTCCAGCGAGCAGCGGCTCGCCATGGTCGCACTGGCGGCGGCGGAGAACCCGGGCTTCGTGGTGGATGAGCGGGAGCTGCAACGGGACAAGCCGTCCTGGACCATAGACACCCTCATCGAGTTCAAGCAGGAGCTGCCGGATACCCCGGTCTGTTTCCTGATGGGCATGGACTCCCTGCTCGGCTTGCCGAGCTGGCATCGCTGGCAGGAGCTGCTCGATCATGCCCACCTGGTGGTGAGCAAGCGCCCGGGCTGGCAACCGGATTACCCGGGCGAGGTGGCCAGCCTGCTGGCCCGCCACCAGACCCGGGATGTGCAGGATCTGCATCGACACCGCCAGGGCCATGTCTGGATCGCGGACAACCTGCCCATCGAGCTGTCGGCCACCCGGCTGCGGGCTCTGCTGGCGGCGGGGCAGGACCCCAGGTACCTGCTGCCGGCCCCGGTCGCCGACTACATCCGGCGGCACCGGCTCTATCAGCCATCACCAAGCCGGTGAGCGGCGCCACGCGGGCTTGTCAGCCGACACCCTGAGGCGCAGCCGGTACAGGCTTGACTATTGTCCCGCCCGGTTGCGCACTATAGTGATCAACAGGGGCCTGCCTTGCCCATAGTGGCGGCCCCGGATCCATTCCCTTTGCCAGACTGGGAAACGGGAATGACCATGATATAATCCGCCGCCCTCTGGCGCCGGAAGATAGGAGAAGACATTGCAAGGCCAAGAACTGCTCGCCTTTATCGTCGACAAGATCGATGACATGAAAGGCCGCGACATCATCACCCTGGATGTACGCGGCAAATCCAGCATCACGGACACCATGATCGTCTGCTCCGGCAACTCCAATCGCCACGTCAGTGCCATCGCCCACAATCTCGCCAGCGAGGCCCGTCATGCCGGGCTCGACCTGCTGAGTGTGGAAGGGGAGCTCACCGGTGAGTGGGTGCTGGTGGACATGGGTTCCGTCATCGTCCATGTGATGCAGGATGAGTACCGCGACTTCTACCAACTGGAAAAGCTCTGGGGCGGCGCCCAAGTACAGGTGCAATAAGGGTGCAAGCGTAACGAACGATGAAGATCCAGTTGATTGCGGTGGGCACCAAGATGCCTGCCTGGGTAGAGCATGGCTTCGAAGAGTACCGTCGCCGTTTCCCGAAAGACATGCCGTTCGAACTCGTCGAGATAGGCGCGGGCAAACGGGGCAAGAATGCCGACATTCCCCGCATCCTGCAAAAGGAGGGGGAAGCCATGCTGGCCGCCGCCGGCCGCTCGCGCATCGTCACCCTGGACATTCCCGGCAAACCCTGGACCACTGAGCAACTCGCCGTGTCGCTGGAAGCCTGGAAGCTCGATGGTCGGGATGTGGCACTGCTGGTAGGCGGGCCGGAAGGTCTCTCCCCCGAGTGCAAGGCCGCCGCCGAGCAGAGCTGGTCCCTGTCGCCCCTGACCCTACCCCATCCGCTGGTGCGGGTGCTGGTGGCCGAGAGCCTCTATCGCGCCTGGAGCATCACCACCAATCATCCGTATCACAGGGAATGAGCCATGACTCCTTGGCACATCACTCCCTCATACACCCAGTACCACAGGGAATAGTCCATGTGGTACCCGCCCTTGCTCCCCGTCAGCCATAAGGTAACGGCATGCTGAAGAATCGCATCGAAATGCGCGATCACAGTGCCGAGGGACGTCTGTTCTTCCGGCGCACCTTGGTAGCCTACATCGGCATGGTCGTCCTCATGCTGGTGCTGCTTGGTAATCTCTACTACCTGCAGGTAGAGTCTTACGAAACCTACCAGACCCGCTCCAACGACAACCGGATCCGGGTCGTGCCGGTGGCACCGCCACGGGGCCTCATCTATGACGCCAACGGCGTGCTGCTGGCGGAGAACCGCCCCGTCTACAGCCTGGAGATAGTGCCGGAAGAGACCGAGGATCTGGAGAAGACGGCCGACGAGCTGATCACCCTGCTGGCCCTGCCGGAGGGGACCAAGGAGCGATTCCTGGCCGAGGTGAAGCGCCAGCGCCGCTTCAAGCCGGTGCCCCTGTTCGAGAAGCTGACCGAGTACCAGGTCGCGCTCTTCTCGGTCAACCAGCACAACTACCCGGGTGCCAGCATAGAGGCCTATCTCAAGCGCTACTACCCGTTTGGCGATACCCTGACCCATGCGCTGGGCTATGTGGCCAAGATCAACACCCGTGACGTGGAGCGCCTCGACAAGGAGGACAAGCTCGCCAACTATGCCGCCACCAAGGACATCGGCAAGCAGGGGGTGGAGAAGTTCTACGAGGATCAGCTGCACGGCGTGGCGGGCTACCAGGAGGTCGAGGTCAACAACCGCGGCCGGGTGGTGCGCACCCTCAAGTTCCAGCCGCCTGAGCCCGGCAAGGACATCTACCTCAACATCGACATCCGCCTGCAGCTTAAAGCACAGGAGCTGCTGGCCGGCCGTCGGGGCGCCATCGTCATGATGGATCCCAATACCGGCGCCATCCTGGCCATGGAGTCGAGCCCGAGCTACGACCCCAACCTGTTCGTGACCGGCATCTCCAACACCAACTACTCGGCGCTGCTCAATGATCCGGCGCGCCCGCTGGTGAACCGCACCACCCAGGGCATCTACGCCCCCGCCTCCACCGTCAAGCCCATGATGGCGGTGATGGGGCTGAACGAGGGGGCCATCACCCCCAACTATCGCTACTTCGGTGGCCCCAGCTTCTCCATCCCGGGCACCACCAAGAAGTTTCGTGACTGGCGCCGCTGGGGTCATGGCTGGCTCGACGTCTATCGCGCCATCGAGGTGTCGGCGGACACCTACTTCTACGATCTCGCCTACCGGGTCGGCATCGACAAGATCCACAGCTACATGACCAAGTTCGGTTTCGGTCAGTACAGTGGCGTCGACCTCTATGAAGAGACCAAGGGGGTCATGCCGTCCCGCGACTGGAAGATGGCACGCTGGCGCCAGCCCTGGTATCAGGGGGACACCATCTCCATCGGTATCGGCCAGGGCTACTGGAGCTCCACCCCCATCCAGCTCGCCAAGGCGATCAGCATCCTGACCCAGAACGGTCACGACGTGACGCCACACCTGCTCAAGAGCACTGCCTCGGCGGATGGCGTGGTCAATGCCCCCATCAACCCGAACGTGGCCATCGCCGCCAAGAGCGACACCTACTGGCAGGTGGCCAAGGACGGCATGTGGCGCGTCATCAACGGTCACGAGGGCACCGGCCGCCGCGCCTTTGCCAATACCCCCTACAAGGCGGCGGGCAAATCCGGTACCGCCCAGGTGGTGGGCCTGAAAGAGAACCAGGTCTACAACGCGGCCACCACCAAGGTGGAGCACCGCGACAACGCCCTGTTCGTCGCCTTCGCGCCGTTCGAGGCCCCCAAGGCCGTGGTCGCCCTGGTGCTGGAAAACGCCGGTGGCGGCAGTGCCATGGGGGCGCCGGTCGCCCGCCACATGCTGGACGCCTACCTGCTGCCGCCGGAGCCCCAGCTGCCGCCGGCGCCCGACAAGCCGTCCACCCAAAGCCCGGATCAGAGCGAGGCCGTTCCCAATGAGTAACTCCGCACGCCTGCAAGGCATCTTGCCTCCCCAGGCCATCCATGCAGCACGAGGGCTTCTCCCATCATGAGTAACTCCGCCCGCCAACAGAGCCTCTGGTACCGACTGCACATCGACCTGCCGTTACTGCTCGGCCTGCTGGCGCTGATGACCCTCTCCATGGTGGTGCTCTACTCCGCCTCCGGTCAGGATATGGACTCCATCGTGCGCCAACTGGTGCGCGGCGGCCTCGCCTTCGGCCTGATGATCGGCCTGGCCCAGCTGCCCCCCTCCCTCTATGCGCGCTGGTCCGTGCCCCTGTTCACCCTGGTGGTGCTGCTGCTCATCGCGGTGGACGTGTTCGGTCACATCGGCAAGGGGGCACAACGCTGGCTGGACCTCGGTTTCATGAAGTTCCAACCCTCCGAGGTGATGAAGCTCTCCATGCCCATCATGGTGGCCGCCTGGCTCAGCCGGCACTCCCTGCCCCCCAAGTTCAGCCATGTGCTGATCGCGCTGGTGATGGTGCTGCTGCCCACCCTGCTGATCGCGGCCCAGCCCGACCTCGGCACCTCCATCCTGGTGGCGGCCTCCGGCTTCTTCGTCATCTTCCTGGCGGGGATCAGCTGGTGGCTCATTGGTCTGGCTGTGCTGCTCATCGCCGCCTTTATGCCGGTGCTCTGGTTCTTCCTGATGCACGACTACCAGCGCCAGCGGGTACTGATGCTGCTGGACCCGGAGAAAGATCCCCTCGGGCGCGGCTACCACATCATCCAGTCCAAGATAGCCATCGGCTCAGGCGGCGTGTTCGGCAAGGGCTGGCTGCAGGGCACCCAATCCCAGCTGGAATTTTTGCCGGAGCGCCACACCGACTTCATCTTCGCGGTGTTCAGCGAGGAGTTCGGCCTGGTGGGCGTGGCCCTGCTGCTGGTGATCTACCTCTACATCATCAGCCGCTGCCTCTTCATCTCCATGCAGGCCCAGAACAGCTTCGAGCGCCTGCTCGGCGGCGCCCTGACCCTCACCTTCTTCGTCTATGTATTCGTCAACATGGGCATGGTGAGCGGCATCCTTCCTGTGGTGGGGGTCCCTCTGCCGCTGGTGAGCTATGGCGGCACCTCAATGGTGACCCTGATGGCGGGCTTCGGCATCCTGATGTCCATCCAGACCCACAGAAGGCTGCTTGCCTGATGAGTCTGGGGTGGCGGGGGCTGGCCTGCTGGTTGCTGACGGTCGTGTCACTGACGGCCGGTGCGGCCCCCGAGCCACCGCAGCTGGAGCGGCTCGCCCTGCAGCACTCGGTGCCGCTGGCCGAGTTGCAGGCAGCCACCGCAAAGGCCCAACTGCGCCAGGAGGTGCTCGACACCATAACCCGCCCCTGGGAGGCCAAGCCCTGGCATCGCTACCGGCAGCTATTCGTCACCCCGGAGCGGATCAGGGACGGGGTCGGCTTCTGGCAACGCCACGCCGCCACCCTGACCAGGGCCGAGCAGCACTACCGGGTGCCCGCTTCCCTCATCGTCGCCATCATCGGCATCGAGACCTTCTACGGTCGCCAGATGGGTCGCCATTCCGTGCTCGACAGCCTCTACACCCTGGGGTTCCACTACCCCGCGCGCGAGGAGTTCTTCGCCAAGGAGTTCGCCCAGCTGGTGCTGCTTGCCCGGGAAGAGAAGTGGCCGCTCACCGCTCTCAAGGGCTCCTATGCCGGTGCCATGGGCATGGGGCAGTTCATGCCCTCCAGTTACCGTCACTACGCCGTCGATTTTGACGGGGATGGCAAGCGGGATCTGTTTGCCAACCCGGCAGATGCCATCGGCAGCGTGGCCAACTACTTCGCCGAGCACCGCTGGCGCTGGGGGGAATCCGTCGTGGAGCCCGCCTTGATTGGATTGGCGCCTGTGGGTACCCTGCTGAGGCCAGAGCCCGAGCTCAAGCAGCAGTGGGCCGAGCTGGCCGCCGCCGGGATCGAGCTCGCCACCCCGCTGGCACCGGACACGCCGGTCAAACTGCTGGCATTGGAACAGGCAGACGGGCCCGAATACTGGGTCGCGCGCCACAATTTTTATGTGATCACCCGCTATAACCGCAGCCCCCTCTATGCGATGGCGGTGCATCAACTCAGTCAAGCCATCCAGGACGCTTATGCATTACAGCCACAGACTTCTCCCCCTCACCCTCAGCCTGACCTTGTTGCTGGCCGCCTGTAGCAGCCAGCCGGAGCCACAGCCGCTGCCGCCCGAACCCGTCCCGCAGGAAAAACCTCAGGTGATCGAGATCCCGCAGGCCACCGGCGCCATCCCGCGCCCAGAGCCCCTGAGCGAGAGCGGCAACCGTGACTACTGGATCGGCAAGCAGAAATTCGAGGTGTGGCGCGACATCAAGCACTACAGCGAGGAGGGCACCGCCAGCTGGCTGTCTCAGGATCTCGATGGCAACAAGACCGCCAACGGCGACGTGCAGGACAGCACCCTGTTCAGCGCCGCCCACCGCAATCTGCCACTGCCGAGCTATGTGCGGGTCACCAACCTGGACAACGGGCTGGAGACCATAGTGCGAGTCAACGATCGCGGTCCCTTTGGCAGCGAACGCCTGATCGATCTCTCCCAGGCTGCAGCCACACAGCTGGAGATGGTCGATGGCGGCGAGGCCCGGGTGCGGCTGGAACTCATCACTGACCAACCGGATCAGATGGTCGAGATGGTGCCCATGACGCCGATGGCGCCCATGCAACCGGTAGCCCAGGAGGCCGCCTTCCTGGGTGAAGCCCAGCCAGCAGCTGCGACCACAGTCGCCCCGGCCAAGGCTGCTCCCGCTGCGGCCACCACGGCGACCACCACCCTCTCCACACCCAAGGCCGCAACCGACCAGGGCAAGATGATCCAGGTGCTGGCCAGCGGCTCCCAGCCCAGAGCCGAGGCCATGGGCAAGGTGATGACCCAGCGCTATGGCGTGCCCTACCAGGTGGTGGCCCACGACGCCATTTTCCGGGTCTTGCTGGGGCCGGTCGCCGCCGATCAACAGGCCAGTCTGCTGGAGCAGATCCGGCAGGGGGGGCTGGAACAGGCTTTCATCGTTCCCTGATGACAGGGTCGACAGAGTGAACCGTCACTTTCCCTCGGCGTCACGTCGTTTCCCGGCGTGACGTCGACAATCGATGGATAAAAAACCAGACCAGATGGCACGCCGGACTATGACCGACCGGCACATCTGGTATAGTGGAGCCCGCTTTTTTTCAACTTGGGTACTCCCCATCCAGGCACCAGGAATTTCAAGATGTCCAAATTTGCCCGTTCCGTTATTCTGGCCTCCCTGCTAAGCGCGACCGCCCAGGCCAACCAGCCGGTACCGACGCCGGATTCGGCTCTGCCGACTGCCCAGCCGGTCCCCACCCTGAACAGCGCCCCCATGGTGGTGCCTGCCGCGCCGGAGATCTCCGCCAAGGCCCATATTCTGATCGACTACTACTCCGGTCAGGTGCTGGCCGAGCAGAACGCCGAAGAGCGTCTGCCCCCCGCCAGCCTGACCAAGATGATGACCTCCTACATCATCGGCCAGGAGCTGCTGAAGGGGAACATCAAGCGCACCGACATGGTGACCATCAGCCAGAACGCCTGGTCCAAGAACTACTCCGACTCCTCCAAGATGTTCATCGAGGTGGGCAAGCAGGTCTCGGTCGATGATCTCAACAAGGGCATCATCATCCAGTCCGGCAACGACGCCTGCGTCGCCATGGCCGAACACCTGGCGGGCAGCACCGACTCCTTCGCCAGCCTGATGAACTCCTGGGCCGCCAAGCTCGGCATGAACGACAGTCACTTCATGAACCCCCACGGTCTGGATGCGGAGGGTCACTACAGTACTGCCCATGACATGGCCCGTCTGGGTCAGGCCCTGATCCGCGACCTGCCGGAGGAGTACAAGATCTACTCCCAGAAGTCGTTCGTGTTCAACGGCATCACCCAGCACAACCGCAACCGCCTGCTGTGGGATCAGTCCCTGCAAGTGGATGGCATCAAGACCGGCCACGTCAGCCAGGTCGGCTACAACCTGGTCTCCTCCGCCACCAACAACGAGGGCATGCGCCTGATCGCCGTGGTGCTGGGCGCCAGCAGCGAAGGTTCCCGCGCCGCCGAGAGCAAGAAGCTGCTCACCTACGGCTTCCGCTTCTTCCAGAGCCTGACCCCCTACAAGGCGGGTACCGAGCTGGTCACCCAGAAGATCTGGATGGGCGACAAGTCCGAAGTGAAACTGGGCGTCGATCAGGATGTCTCCGTGCTGGTCACCCGTGGTCAGGGCAACAACCTGAAGGCGGACTTCCAGCTCGAGAGCGAACTGAAGGCACCGCTGGCCAAGGGTCAACGTGTCGGTACCGTGTTCCTCAAGCAGGGTGACAAGGAGATCAAGCAGGTTCCGCTGGTCGCCCTGGAAGAGGTGCAGGAAGGTGGCCTGATGAGCCGTCTGTGGGATTACTTGGTGATGCTGGTATCCAGCTGGTTCAAATAAGCAAGGCCTATTATCATCACCAAACAGCGGCGCCAACAGGCGCCGCTGCTGTCTTTACCGTGCAATTGCAGTGAATAACCCTGCAATCTGCAGGTTCCGCCGACGCTCCATTTGTGGTAAAAAGCAGCATTCCCACGTCTTGTCGACCTGGCGGGCTTGATCCCGTGCCGGGCAATGCCCATATAACGTGGAACCGTGCCCATGGTTGACGCGACTGGCGGCCAGAGCCCCTCGGCCAAACAAGATGCAAGATGACGTCGTTTGATGACGACACTAAAGGTGAGTGAGATGAATACCAAGTTTGATGAGCTGCTGGAGTTCCCCTGCAAGTTCCCGTTCAAGGTGCTTGGCGTGGCCGATCCCGCCCTGCCGGATCAAGTGGTTGAAGTGTTGCAGCAACACGCCCCAGGCACTTATAGCCCGACCGTTCAGCCCAGCACCAAGGGCAACTATCACTCGGTACGAGTGACGGTCACCGCCCAGAGCAAGGAGCACATCGAAGCCATGTACACCGCACTCGGCAAGATCGAGCTGGTTCGCTACGTCCTGTGAGTCGCCTCTCTCGCCCCGCCATCGGGGCGAGCGATTATTTGCCATTCTGTTTTGCCGACGCAAGCGCCGTCAGTGAGGAAAGATGTCATCACAGATCCCCGCCCAGCCACGGCTGTTAGTCAGACAGTTGGGCCGTCGCCCCTACCAGCCGGTGTGGGACGCCATGAAGGCCTTCACCGACAACCGCACCAGCGACACCCCGGACGAATTCTGGGTGGTGGAGCACGACCCCGTCTACACCCAGGGCCAGGCCGGCAAGGCCGAGCATCTGCTCGCCCCCGGTGACATTCCGGTGGTGCAGAGCGATCGCGGCGGCCAGGTGACCTATCACGGTCCCGGCCAGCTGGTGCTCTACGTGCTGGTGGACGTGCGCCGCAGCAAGCTCTCTGTGCGCGAACTGGTGACCTGCCTGGAAACCGCCATCATCAATACCCTGGCGAAGAGCGGTATTGAGGCCTATGCCAAGGCCGATGCCCCCGGCGTCTACGTGAAGAACGATCTGGGCATGGAGGCCAAACTCGCCTCCCTGGGCCTGCGAATCCGCAAGGGCTGCTCCTTCCACGGGCTGGCGCTGAACGTCAACATGGACATGACCCCCTTCCTGCGTATCAATCCGTGTGGCTATGCGGGCATGGCCATGACCCAGACCAGCGCCCTGGGCGGCCCGCAGAGCGTGGCAGAGGCACAATCCATCCTGGTGATGGAGCTGGCCAGCCTGATTGGCTATGAGACCATCACGAATACCGAAGAGGCAGCATGAACAAGCCCATGCTGCGTGGTCATGAGGGCCCCGACAGGACCCTGGTGGCTATCAATCAGACAATAACAAACACCGAGAGTGAATCATGAGCAAACCCGTTCGTATGGAGCCGGGCGTCAAGCTGCGCGATGGCGACAAGATGGCCCTGATCCCGGTGAAATTCATGCCGGATCCCAACGAGGAAGTGCTGCGCAAGCCGGACTGGATGCGGATCAAGCTGCCGCCGTCGAGCCAGAAGATCGAGCACATCAAGAGCACCCTGCGCAAGAACAAGCTGCACTCGGTGTGTGAGGAGGCCTCCTGCCCCAACCTGGCGGAGTGCTTCAACCACGGCACCGCCACCTTCATGATCATGGGCGCCATCTGCACCCGTCGCTGCCCCTTCTGCGACGTGGCCCACGGCCGCCCGCTGGCGCTCGATCCGGACGAGCCGAAGAAGCTGGCGCTGACCATCAAGGAGATGGGGCTGAAATACGTGGTGATCACCTCGGTAGACCGCGACGATCTGCGCGACGGCGGTGCCCAGCACTTCGCCGACTGCATCAAGCAGATCCGCGAGCACAGCCCGCAGACCCGCATCGAGATCCTGACCCCGGACTTCCGCGGCCGGATGGAGCAGGCGCTGGAAGTGTTCCGCGAGACCCCGCCGGACGTGTTCAACCACAACCTGGAAACCGCCCCGCGCATGTACCGGGTCGCCCGCCCGGGTGCCGACTACAAGTGGTCGCTGGAGCTGCTGCGCCGCATCAAGGAGATGCACCCCCATGTGCCGACCAAGTCCGGTGTCATGATGGGCCTTGGCGAGACCAACGAAGAGATAGTCCAGGTGCTCAAGGACCTGCGTGAGCACGGCGTCAACATGCTGACCCTGGGCCAGTATCTGCAGCCGAGCCGTCACCACCTGCCGGTGAAGCGCTACGTGCCGCCCGCAGAGTTCGACGAGCTGAAGGACGTCGCCATGGATCTCGGCTTCAGCCACGCCGCCTGCGGCCCCTTCGTGCGTTCCTCCTACCACGCGGATCTGCAAGCCAAGGGTGAAGAGGTCAAATGATCTCGCCCGAAAGAGGGGGCAAATAACCTCTCCTGCTAAAAGAAGAGCGCCCAAGGGCGCTCTTCTTGTTGAACATGTCGGACTCGACACGCCCGGCCAACCCCATGGCTAATTCCCGGCGCCGGGGTTAAGGTGGCGACTCCCTTCCCTTGAGCGAGGCTCCGATGCCAACCCCTATCGTTCGTCTGATCCCCATGGATGAGGCGGCTTTCCCCGCCTATCGCGACTACTTCATCGACGACTACGCCCAAGATCTCGCCAGCAATCACGGGCTGACCCTGGCCGATGCCCGCCATCAAGCCGAGGCTTCCTTGCTGCAACACCTGCCCCAAGGGGCCGCCACGCCTGGCCAGAGCCTGCTCTGCATCACTCCTGTGAGTGACAAGGTCGGGCGCGCAGTCACACCGACGACAACCATCGCCGGCTATCTCTGGCACTGTGTCGACAGCGCCGCCCACACCACCTTCATCTATGACTTCTACACACTCCCGGCCCATCGTGGCCTGGGATATGGCAAGGCCGCCATGGCGGTGCTGGAGGCCGAGTTGAAGTGCCTCGGCGTCAGTCAGATCAAGCTGAGGGTCGCCCATGACAACCCCAGAGCCAGGGCACTCTACGAAGAGATCGGTTTTCACATCACGGGCTACAACATGGCCAAGACGCTGGGTTGATGGCCCTCGTCATCAACCCTCTTTCCTCATGCTATGGTGAACCGGCGCTCACAGCGAGATCCCGGAAAACGACATGAAGCCCAGCGACATCAGCCCCGCCACTATAAAGGTGATACCGATGCCGCGCAGCCCCTCCGGCACATCCGAGTATTTCATCTTCTGGCGCAGGCCGGCGATGGCGACGATGGCCAGCAGCCAGCCGAGCCCCGACCCCGCCCCATAGACCAGGGATTCGATGAAGTCGTAGTCCCGCTGGGCCATGAACATCACGCCGCCGAAGATGGCGCAGTGCACCGTCAGCAGCGGCAGGTAGATCCCCAGGGCCTGATGGAGCGCCGGGAAATGCTTGTCCAGCACCATCTCCATCACCTGCACCAGGGCCGCCAGTACGCCTATGTAGATGATGAAATCGAGAAAGCTCAGGTCAAACTCCCCGAGGAAGGTGCTGTCAGGGCGCAGGATATGGCGGTAGATCAGGTTGTTGAGGGGAATGGCGATCACCATGACCACCAGCACCGTCATGCCAAGACCGAAGGCGGTGTTGATGTTCTTCGACACCGCGAGGAAGGTACACATGCCGAGAAAGAAGGCCAGGGCCAGGTTTTCCACAAAGATCGACTGAATAAACAAATTGACGTAATAGTCCATGAATCCGGCTCACCACTTGATTGTGCAAAGAGAATGTTCGCCTCTGACCAGGGGCCAGCGGCAGGAACGGGATGACAGTCAGCACGGGCGCGATCGCAGACGACTGGGATCGGTGGATCAACAAAAAGGGATCAGTGACAGAGAAGGCGTGCGCCCGGCGAGGGGAAAGACACTAGTCGCCGTGGCAGAAGCGAAATTGCAGGTGATGGCAGAGCAGTTGCCGCTGGTGCAGATGACCCAAGCAACCCGGCCACTGTCTGAGATAGATGAGGGGCAGGAAGAACAGCAGGCCGCAGAGCAGACCGAGGATCTCGTGCTGGAACCAGGCCAGCAGCATCTGGTAGAGATCCGGGCCCCTGGCCCCTTCCAGCCGTCGCCCCTGCTCGAAGCTGAGCCGCCACTGGGTGGCGGGCGGCAGACTGACGCTGTCGGCCAACCCCGGCGCAGGGGGCTCGTGCAGTTGCATCGAGGATGTCGATGTCCCCTGGGGCGACAGCACGGGCGCACCGAGCCCTGCCGCGACAGAAGCGGCAAGCCACAGCAGGCAGGCGACGGCGAACGCCATCGGCCAGCGCAATTGTCGGCCAGGGGGTGGCAAGGGCACAGACTCCTTGAAAAAGCCAGGGGCTAGGCGAGGGTTAATATATCACGATTGCTCTTTTTATTGAATTTTGGCATCCGTTAGCTAGCTAAATTCAATACAAATAGACCTGTTTTATCCACAAAATAAGCATTTTACACCTCAATGAAAACAGCTAGGAACTGACTCCCTTCCTCGCCCCCTGAGCCCCATTCAGTTAGGGCATAGCCGCTCTTGCAACAAAAACGGCCACCCCAGGGTGGCCGTTGTCATCGACAGGGCGGAGTCGCCGCCGGCTCAGAGACCAGCGGCTTCCAGATGCTCCACCAGCAGTTGGACGCTGCGGTTGCCGCGCCACTCGTTGACGTCGAGCCGGTAGACCAGCCGCACCCGCTTCACCGAGGCGTCCGGCCAGCGCTTGAGATCCACCCCGAAGGCGATGGCATCCACCGCATGGCCCGAATCAGTGGTCAGCATCATCTTGAGGTGTTTCTCCCCCACCAGCCGCTGCTGCACCAGCACAAACTCGCCGTCGAACAGCGGCTCGGGGAAGGCCTGACCCCAGGGGCCGGAGGCGCGAATAAGCTCCGCCAACTCCAGAGTCAGTTCATCGGGCAGCAGCTCGCCATCGGTGAGCAGCACCCCGGTAAGCAGCTCAGGCGTCACCAGCTCGCTGATGACCGTCTCGAAGGCCCGACCGAAGGCCTCGATATTGGCCTTGGGCAGGGTCAACCCCGCCGCCATGGCGTGGCCACCAAACTTGCCCATCAGGCCCGGATGGCGGGTGTCGAGCAACTCGAGGGCATCGCGCAGGTGTACCCCGGGAATGGAGCGACCCGAGCCCTTGAGCTCGGTGTCGCTGCTCTCGGCAAAGGCAATCACGGGTCTGTAGTACTTCTCCTTCACCTTGGAGGCCACCAGCCCCACTACCCCCTGATGCCACTCGTCTTTGTGCAGCACGATGCCGGAGGGGACTTCACCATCGCGAAAACGGATCTGTTCCAGGGTGGCGAGGGCCTCCTGCTGCATCCCCTGTTCGATCTCCTTGCGCTCCTGATTGAGGCTGTCCATTTCGGAAGCGAGCTGGCGCGCCAGATTGAGATCATCGCTCAGCAGACAGGCGACCCCGAGGGACATGTCATCGAGCCGGCCCACCGCGTTGAGGCGCGGCCCCAGTGCAAAGCCGAGATCGGCGGCACACAGCCGGCGACCGTCGCGGCCCGATACGTCCACCAGCGCCTGGATGCCGGGACGGCAGCGACCGGCCCGGATCCGCTGCAGCCCCTGATGCACCAGGATGCGGTTGTTGCCATCCAGCGCCACCACGTCGGCCACGGTGCCGAGGGCCACCAGATCCAGATAATCCGCCACATTGGGGGCGCGAATGCCCTGGCGCTCGTACCAGCCGCTCTGGCGCAGGTGAGTGTTGAGGGCCGCCATCAGATAGAAGGCCACCCCCACCCCGGCCAGGGACTTGGAGGGGAAGTCGCAACCATGCTGGTTGGGGTTCACTATCGCATCGGCATCAGGCAGCTCCTGGCCTGGCAAGTGGTGATCGGTAACCAGTACCCGCATCCCGGCCGCCTTGGCCGCCGCCACCCCGGCAATGCTGGAGATGCCGTTGTCCACCGTGATGAGGAACTCGGCGCCGCGGGCCACCGCCAACTCGACGATCTCCGGGGTGAGGCCATAGCCGAACTCGAAGCGGTTGGGCACCAGAAAATCGATGTGATGACCCCCCATGGCCCGCAGGGCCAACACGCACAGGGCCGAGCTGGTGGCGCCGTCGCAGTCGAAGTCGCCGACGATGAGGATGCGCTGCTGCGCCGTCAGGGCATCCGCCAGCAGGGGCACCGCCTGCTCCATGCCGAACAGGCGCTGGGGCGGCAGCAGCTGACTGGCGCTGCGCTCGAGCAGGGCGGGATCCTCCACCCCACGGCTGGCGAAGATTTGGCGAAGCAGGGGGTGCAGGGTATCTGGCAGGTGAGCGTCATCCACTCGGGGACGACGACGGATTTGCAGGGGCATGGTGTCAATCCTGTCTTCTAATACGGTGAGCCGATGGCAAGGCGGTATGATACACGCCTCAGGCGAGCAGAGAACAGCGGCAGGTCAGCTTGGGAGAGACGCTAGGAAATCAGGGCCTCGGGAGGAGGAGGAGGTGCAGAACGCTCCAGCACCCGGTAGAGGGTGAGCCTGGAGATCCCGAGATGCCGGGCGGCCTCGGTCACATTGTTGCCACAGAGCACCAAAGCCCGGCGCACGGCCTCGCATTCCGCCTCGGCCCTGACCAGATTTAGAGGTCGAATGGCACCCTCTACCAGCGGCAACGCCAGCCCCAGATCCTGGTGATCGATGCGGCACCCTTCACACAGGACCAGCGCTCGCTCCAACCGGTTCTTGAGCTCCCGCACATTGCCAGGCCAGTGATACTTCATCATCTGGTGCATGGCGCTGGCAGTGAAACCATTCACCTTGGGATTCAAGGTATTACCCAGCTTGTTCAGGAAATACTGGGCAAGCAAGATGATATCCTCCCCCCGTTCACGCAGGGGAGGCAGTGCCAAGTCCAGCACACAGAGACGGTAGAAGAGATCGGAACGAAAATTGCCCTGCGCCATCTCCTGATCCAGCACCCTGTTTGTCGCGGCTATCACCCGGATATCCACCTCGATAGGCTCAACGCCACCGACTCTCACTATGGTGCGTTCCTGCAAGAATCTCAGCAGATTGACCTGCATCGGCAACGGGAGATCCCCTATCTCATCGAGAAACAGGACACCGTGATGGGCCCGCTCCACACAGCCAATGTGACGGCGCCAGGCATCGGTGAAAGCGCCCTTTTCATGGCCAAACAGTTCTGACTGGATCAAGGTGGGTGGAATGGCGCCGCAGTTGACGGCAACGAAGGGGCCATCCGCCCGCTGGGAGTGCCGATGGATCAGCCGGGCAACCAGCTCTTTGCCCGTGCCGCTCTCCCCTTGCAATATCACCGACGAATCAGCCTTCGCCAGTCGCTCGACCCGATTCATCATCTGCCGCATGACGGGGCTGGTACCGATAATTCCCCCCTCCTCCTTGCCACGATCGCAGGGGCGATGAGCCCCCCTCCTCAAGCAGGCGATGCCAAACGCATGCCCCAGCACGGCGAGCAGACGATCATCCTCTACCGGCAGGCTGTGATAGTCGAAACAGTAGTTCAGGAGCAGCTCTTGCACCCTGGGCAGGGCCAGCAGATGAGGGGGAGCGAGGGCGACCCAGATCATGGTGCTGCATGTCTGACGAAACAGGATCTCCACCGCCTCGGCGGCATCTTCGCTCAACAGCACCAGACCGACTCTGGGCGCCTGTTGTGCGTAGTAGCTGAAAGCTTCCTGAGGCGATGAGGCCGAACAAAAACGCCACCCCAGTGAAGATGCATGTGACGGAGGGCGCCACACCTCGCTCGTGTTGACACACAGTAGTGTACGAATCTCCATCAACAACACTCCACAGCTCTGCGGCCAAACAATGTGCAAAGTATTGGATAGATGGCCTACATGTGCCACTTCTGAAACAAGGATAAAAACGAACTCGAACAGGCCCCAAAAAGACAACAAAATAAATTAAAACAATATCTTAACAACATAATGGCGTTGCTTTGCCAGTCCAGCAAGGCAACTGGTATACCCCCTTTGTTTCGCCTCGGGAACAGTGCCAAAAAGCCCCCCTTCAATGGGAAGCCTGCTCAGACACCGATAATTCATCAATCTCTGTCTCCTTCGGTTAACAACGCCGTCATCCCATCTCATCGACAAAAATATTTTTTCATTCATTTTCAATGCTTTATCCATATGGAACGAAGTCTGCATTCATGCAGCGCCTCCGGCTGTGCAAGTAGAACCGGACGACATGGACAACAACAAGCAGAAGGAATGCAACATGGATACCCGAGCAATACCTCTCTGGCCACGCTGTTGGCAGCACGGTCTCACGGCCCTGACCTTGCTGCTGGCGCTCTGTGCGCCGGTACTGGCCGCCACGGCGGAGTCACCGTTCGAGCTGGATGCCAACCCGCAGGACAACATCGACACAGGTGCAGTCATGAGTGATGACTGGGATACCCCACCCGACACCGGAGGGGCCACCAAGTTCACCGGCATCATCCAGGACACCGCCCCAAGGAGCATCTTTGGCGGGGGGGATAAAGACATACTGGATATCGATAAATGGAGCTGGAGCGATGGTTCGGTGCCCGACAAGGATGACCTGACCCACGCCTATGCCGCCGCATACAACGAAAATAACGACCTGTTGCTCTACTTCGGCGCCGACAGGATCTCCAATGTAGGCGACGCCTTCATGGGGTTCTGGTTCTTCAAACAGAAGGTCACCGCCCTGCCCAACGGCAAGTTCAGCGGCAAGCACACCGCGGGGGATACCCTGGTGCTCATGAACTTCCCGCAGGCAAACAACGCGGTTCCCTACCTGGCCGTGGTGACCTGGGATCCGACCTGCAGCAAGGCGGCCAACAACAACCCGCAGCCGGGACAATGTGCCGCCTCCAATCTGCGACTCAAGCTGCAAGGTTCGGGTGCCAACGACGTCGTCTGTGCCAGCCAGGGCGGTGCCAACCTCGCCTGTGCCCTGACCAACACGGGTAACGTCCCCGTGCCCGCCAGCACCCTCGCGAACGGTGTCGGCGGCCTGTGGAGCGATTACACCCCCAAGAGCGGTACTCAGGGTACCTTCCCCTTCGAGAGCTTCTTCGAGGGTGGGATCAACCTTAGCCAGATCGTCGGCGGCAGTGACGGCTGCTTCAGCAGCTTCATGGCCGAGACCCGCTCCTCCAGCTCCTTCACGGCCGCATTGAAGGACTTCGTGCTGGACAACTTCGAACTGTGCAAGGTCGAGATCACCAAGGTCTGTACCGGCGGTGACCTCAACGAGACCGAGACCGGCTTCACCTTCAGCTTCGAGGGCGTCGTCACCAACGGAGGCTTTGGCACCATCTATGACGTCGTCGTCACCGACGATAACGGCACCCCGGCAGACACCAGCGATGACTTCATCGTCGCGAGCTTCGATTCCATACCCAAAGGGGGAATGGAAGATTACAACGGCAGCTTTGGCGCCGCCGGTAACGGGCCGACCAACGGTGTCAGTGTCAAGGCCGCCTCCAGCGATGGCGGGCTGCAGACGATCACCGCATCCGCCACGGCAGCCTGCCCCACGGTCCAACGAGAACCCGGGATCAGCGTCACCAAGACCTGTAGCACCAAGGTCATCGATGAGGGTAGCCAGCTGGTGATCAGGGTCGACTACAGCGGCCAGGTCTGCAACACCACAGGGGTGGGCCTCATACCGCCGCTGAACCTGAGCGGCGTGACCGTCACCGACGACCCCAGCGGCAATGTGCACAACATCGGCACGCTTAACGCGGCGGACTGCAAGGACTATTCTGGCTCCTACACGCCAAGTAGTGCAGGGTCGGAAAACCCGGGCTCCATCTCCTTCAGCGACACGGTCACGGCCACAGGGACTGCGCCCCTGGGCTTTGGCACCGCGACAGACATGGCAACGGCTACCTGCCCGCTCTGTCCGACTTGCCCAGATTGCCCCACTCCAGGGCAGTAACAGGGTTTGATCAGGGTTAAACCACAAGGGCCATGGTGCAGACCATGGCCCTTTTCATGGCGCCGACCAAGCATCACAAGCATCCTGAGCCCAGGATAACCCCACCATCTATCCACAGCATGCACAGCTGCTCTCTGATCGCATTACGCTGCTTAGTTATCGATGAGTTAATAACACCGAATGTAAAAATTTCTCATTCATACAGGTTGCCAATCGGGCTTGAGCCCCGCAAGCTAATCAGGACGACGGGATAGATCATGGTCATCCCTCTGTTTTACTGATGTTTTATTATCCAGATTCGACGTGGGGCCCGACCTCACGCCGTCCATTTTTAGGGGGAAAAATGAGTCTGATTCAAGAGTTCAAGGCCTTTGCCGCCCGCGGCAATGTCATCGACATGGCGGTCGGTATCATCATAGGTGCCGCCTTCGGCAAGATAGTCTCCTCCTTCGTGGGCGACGTCATCATGCCGCCCATCGGCCTGATCCTGGGGGGGGTGGATTTCAGCGATCTCGCCGTCACCCTGAAGGCTGCCGAAGGCGACATCCCGGCCGTGGTCATCGCCTACGGCAAGTTCATCCAGACCATCATCGACTTCCTGATCATCTCCTTCGCCATCTTCATGGGGCTAAAAGCCATCAACACCCTCAAGAAGAAGCAGGAAGAGGCCGCCACCCCGGCCGGCCCCACCAAGGATCAGGAGCTGTTGACCGAGATCCGCGACCTGCTCAAGTCCCAGCAGGGCAAATAAGCGCACGGATCCCCTGGACGTCGCCAGCGCGCATGCCAGCAAGAAACCAGTAGCAAGAGGGAGGCCTGTGCCTCCCTCGCTTTTTAGCCAGAAAGCACTCCCCTGGCTTCCCCTCCACATTCATCCTGACTTTGTACCGCTCTCCTCCCACCTCGGCACCACACATGCAACACGCCAGCCCCCTCGACAGGAGCCGATGCAGGGCAGTCAAGGGGATGGGGTTGTCTCAGCCTTGATACAGAGGCCGGGAACCCGACACTCGGGCTCCCGGCTGCCATGTCCAAAGGGCGCCATCCTGCTTGCAGTCACCCGAGCCGCCTTGGCGACTCGCCCACGCTCCTCATGACATCCCGCAATCGCAACGGCTGACGGAACCGCATTCGGTACACCTCTGTTCCATCGCTGTAACAGAGGGAATAATTAAAAAATCTTTATTTATCATACATCTATCATCTCACCCCCGCTGACGACCCCATGTCATCGTTACAACTTGATGGACATACGCTCGTAAACAATGCTGAAAAAACTCATTAATCTCTTTCTATTCAAACACTTATCTATTTGGTGCGTTCCTTGCTGCAGGGGTGCTGTCTATCGATGCCCACCCCACAGAGCTGTGCCCGATCCCCAGTCTCGTTTGCAGGAGATCGGCCCTCTGCGTGGTCACGTCCGGGCCTGGGACATCACTCGGTTCAGGCAGTCGCAGCCGAGTGACATGGAACCAAGAACCACAAGACAGGAAGAGGGAAATGCTATGAAACCAAGTCAGCGCAATCGCCTGCTCAAATCCCTGACGGTCCCTTTCGGGATCGTCATGCTGGGGGGGCTCAGCCTCACCCCGGCCTGGGCCGGCATCTTTCCGGGCCTGCAACAAGAGGCCTGTATGGCAGACGCCTATATTGCCAAGGGTGGCTCACTCGCGGGCGGCAGCCTCAACTGCACGGCCAAGGACATCGAGGTCTCCAAAGTAGTGCCGGTTAATCCGAACCAGGAGTGCACCAACGGCCAGGTGTTCACCTTCAATGCAGACGTGACCATCAAGACCAACGCCAGCGAGCGTTATGACACCACCTTCTACCTGCCGAGAACGTCCCAGAGCCCGCAGGTGGTACAAGGAGGGGCAAGAAACTGCAGCCTGGTACTGCCCAAGGCGAGCGACGCCGGGGAGAATGGCCAGGTTGCCTATGTGAATCTGGAGCCGAAACTGAAAGCCACGGACTTCCTGGATACTTGCGGCGACATCACCAAGGCCAACGGTACCGACCAGTACACGCTCCTCAACCAGCCCATCACCATGCTCTGTCAGCCCAGCCCCACGGATCCCAACAAGGCCCTGTTCACCTATTGCGCGGCCTGGGACATCCAGAAGAGCCTGAGTTGCAGCGAGAGCACAGTGCCTCCCGGCGCCGTGCCCGCCACCAAGTCCAAGTGCAACTGTGACAGCTTCGCCATCAACGTGTTCATCAGACCTGAGCCACCCACCATCACCAAGACGGTCGAGCCGACCAACCTGCCCGAGCCGGGTGGCGTGTTCACCTACAACCTGAGCTTTACCAACTCGAGTGCCGCCTCTCTGTATATCGCCAGCCTGAAGGATGAGATCGACGTGGGCGGAGATGGCTCCTACGACAAGAGCGTGGATCTCTGGGGCGCCACCGAAAGCGTCGGAACGGCGGACGGCATCTATCTGCTCAGCAGCACCTGTGCGAAACCCGCTGCAGGCTCGACAACGAAGGAGGTATTGCCCAGCGCCACCTACAGCTGCGAATTCACCTTGCATATCAAGGATCGCGATCTGCCCAACGATCAGAGTCCCGAGAAGTACGTCGACAACATAGTGGCCCTGTTCAAGGACAAGAACGGCGGCACGGTCGGCGACGGCAGCACCTGCCCGACCGGCTTCCAGTCTGCAGGCAACAACTGCAGCGCGGCCAAGATGGTCGAGATCACCAATCTCCCGCCGGCCATCGCGGTTGAGAAGACCCCCTCCGTTGACGAGGTGCTGGAGCCGGGGGCCAATGTGACCTACACCGTCAGGGTCACCAATACCGCGGGCGATCACGACGACCCGCTCACCCTGACCAGCCTGGTGGACGACAAGTTCGGCGATCTGGACGGGCAGGGCACCTGCGATCTGGGCAGCGGCGTGGCCCTGTTCAAGGGCTCACCTTTCGAATGCAGCTTCACCGAGTTTGTCGGTGGCAACGCTGGCGATGTACACACCAACAAGGTGACCGCCAAGGCCCTGGACAACGAGGGGGATGAGGCAACGGGAGATGACAGCGCCACCGTCAACATCAATGACGTGGCATCGACCATCACGCTGCAAAAGGATGCCGTGCCCATCAGTGTGCTCGAAACGGGTGACTCCGACGAGAAACGCTCGGTGGCCTATACCTTCACCTTCTCCGTCGATGCCGGCGGCGTGGACAAGGTCACCTTCAATGACCTGGATGATGACGTGTTCGGCAATCTGACCAGCCTGTGCCAGGTAAGCAAGAAGAACGGCGTCACGCTCGTGCCCGCCGTGGCACTGTCCGGCTTCATGCTGAACCCGGGTGAGTCGGCCAGTTGCACCCTCTCCAAGGATCTGCAGGGCAATGCTGGTGAGAGTCACACCAACACGGCGACCATCAGTGGCAAGGATGAGGACAATCAGACCGTGACCGACAGCGATGACGCCACCGTGATGTTCACCGATGAGAAACCTGACATCAGCAAGCTCTTTGCCCTCAAGGCCGCCGGCTTTGTCCGCATCAGCAACAACGGAGTAGACACCCTGACCGTCACCGCCCTGACCTTCAAGGGGATCGATGTGGCGGATGGGAACGGAATCCCGGGCAGCTTTACCCTCTACGATGAGCCCGGGGTGAGTACCCATGAGGGCGGCTTCGGGCCCTTCGCCTTCTGCACCACGGGCGGGACCATACTGCCAGACGGCCACTATGATTGCGCCTTCGTGCTGGAGCTCGAACCCGGCCTCGCCGATCTTGGCAACATCGACCTGCAGGCGATCAACCCTGAGCCTCTGGTGGTTACCCTGAAGGACGACGAGCTCAACGAGGTCAAGGCAGAAGTGGAGGTCACCATCCAAACGCTGGAATGATGATGTTGTGAAACAGGCCAGGAAACTGGGCTATTCAGGGGGCGACGGTTGAACCATCGCCCCCTTTCTTTGCCCGGGCGCGGGGATACTGGGTCAAAGAGACCGCCTCACGGACTCAGGCCCGGGGATGGTGCTCGCCGTGCAACGCCTTGAGCCGCTCGTTGGCCACGTGGGTGTAGATCTGGGTGGTGGAGAGATCCGCATGCCCCAGCAGCATCTGCACCACCCGCAGATCGGCGCCGTGGTTGAGCAGATGGGTGGCAAAGGCATGGCGCAGGGTGTGGGGAGAGAGCTCCCCCCTGATCCCCGCCCGCTGGGCATAGAGCTTGATGCGATGCCAGAAGGTCTGGCGGGTCATCATCCTGGCCTGCTTGGAGGGGAAGACCACGTCCGAGCTGGTGCCCCCCAGCAGCAGGGTGCGCGCCTCCCGGTAGTAGCGCTCCAGCCAGTGGACCGCCTCCTCCCCCATCGGCACCAGCCGCTCCTTGTTGCCCTTGCCCACCACCCGCACCAACCCCTGGCGCAGGCTGACATGCTCGGCGGTGAGCCCCACCAGTTCGGAGACCCGCAGTCCGGTGGCATAGAGCAGCTCGAGCATCGCCTTGTCCCGCAGCTCCAGCGGATCGTCCACCAGCGGCGCCGTGAGCAACGCATCCACCTCGGCCTCGCTGAGATCCGAGGGTAGCTTCTTGGGCAGCTTGGGCCCCTCCAGCAGCACGGTCGGGTCGTCGCTGCGCAATTTTTCCCGATTGAGATACTGATAGAAGCGGCGCAGAGCCGACAGAAAGCGGGCCGTGCTGCTCGCCGCGAACTGGTTGTCCACCCGCCAGGCGAGATAGTGCTGGATGTCGTCCATTCCCGCCAGCAGCAGGGAGCCGCCCTGCCCATCGAGCCAGAGGGCAAACTTTTCCAGATCCGTGCGATAGGAGCTGACCGTATTGTCGGACAGCCCCCGCTCCAGCCAGAGGGCATCGAGGAAGGGCTCGATCAGGGGATGGTTGTGCACGGCAGGGGCAGGCTTGGTCATGGGGTCTTGGTCTTGGGTAAACGGTGGCCCATTGTAGCCTGCCCGGCCGGCGCGCACATCAGGGGCTTGCGCTCCCCTCCGGGCGTACCAGGCGGTGAAGCGCGAGGGGCAATCTGCTAAACTGGCGCCCTCACTCGGGCGGTCCGACCCCATGGTTGCCCGACCCCCCTTGCCTACTGCGATCAAGAGAAGAGCGATGAAGATAGGTTTGTTTTACGGCTCCACCACCTGCTACACCGAGATGGCCGCCGAGAAGATCCGCGCCCTCATTGGCCCCGAGCTGGTTGATCTCCACAACATCAAGGACGTGCCCCTGGCCCGCATGCAGGAGTACGACATCCTGATCCTCGGCATCTCCACCTGGGACTTCGGCGAGCTGCAGGAGGACTGGGAATCCCGCTGGGAGGACATCAAGGATGTGCCTCTGGAAGGGCGCATCATCGCCCTGTTCGGCATGGGCGATCAGCTGGGGTATGGCGAGTGGTATCAGGATGCCCTCGGCCTGTTGCACGATCAGCTGGTGCCCAAGGGGGTCAGGCTGGTGGGCTACTGGCCCAACGAGGGGTACGAGTTCGATGCCTCCAAGGCGCTGATCGACGATGGCCGTCACTTCGTCGGTCTGGCCCTCGATGACGCCAACCAGTACGATCAGACCGAATCCCGCATCGAGCAGTGGGTCGATCAAATCCTCAGCGAGATCAACGAGCTGCTCTGATCCAGGTAGCTTGCATGTTCGATGATCTCTTGGATACGGAACGACGATGGCCATCATCTTGTCGTCGGCCTGGCTCTCGACGACGCCAACCAGTACGACCAGACCGAATCCCGCATCGAGCAGTGGGTCGATCAGATCCTCAGCGAGATCCACGAGCTGTTGTGAGCCCGGCGGTGGGGGTTGCCCGCTTGGCGGCGCCAGTCAGCATCAACGACCAGACCAGGTCCCCCATCGAACAGTGAGTTGAGAGACCCTTGATGGAGCTCAACAGACGGCGTTGATTTCCCCTGCCGGCAGCCAGCCACACTGGCTGCCGGGCGCATAAATCGCACCGATTTTCTCAATCGGTATCATCGCATGACGCTATAGCGACTTTTTTGTGCTGGTCTGCAACAATGCAATCGACACCCCATAACACAATCAGAACGGGTGTCGGAAGCAAACAGGAAACAGACCAGAAAAGGATATTCTATGACCTCATTCTCTCTGTTGGCCCCCGCCATCGCCCGCGACGTGCTCGATCACGCCCTGGCGCTGGGTGCCGACTTCGCCGAACTGTTTGTGGAGCGCAAGCGCCGCAGCCAGCTCAGCCTGCTCTCCAGCCAGATAGAGAACATCAGCGGTGGCCTCGATTTCGGCATAGGCGTGCGCCTGTGCTACGGCCACAAGGTGCTCTACGGCTACACCAATCTGGCCAGCCGCGAGGAGCTGCTGCGCATTGTCAGCCTCTTGGCGGCCAAGGACAGGCGCGACCCCATGGTCACCGCCACCGCCTTCGATTTCACCCCCATCACAGACCGCAATCCGGTGGCCCTGCCGCTCTCGGCCGACAAGCAGCTGGAGCAGAAGATCGCCTACCTGCACGCCATGGATGCCGTGGCCCGCGCCGAGAGCAGCAAGGTGAGCCAGTTCTCCGGCAATGTGCTGGGCTGGGAGCAGGAGGTGGAGATCTTCAACAGCGAAGGGCTCCAGGTGGCAGATCGCCGCCACTACAACCGCATCATGGCCCAGACCATAGCGGTGGAAGGCGGCGAGCAGAGCGTGGGCTACGAGGCCCCCGGTGCCCTGATGGGCTGGGAGCATGCTGATCGCATAGATCCGCGGGAGTTGGCTCTCACAGCCACTCGGCAGGCGCTGGTGAAGCTGGGGGCAGCCCCCTGCCCGAGTGGCACCTTGCCGGTCATCATGGAGAGCGGCTTTGGCGGCGTCATCTTCCACGAGGCCTGCGGCCACCTGCTGGAGACCACCTCGGTAGCCAAGAAGGCCTCGGTATTCCACGACAAGATGGGCCAGCTCATCGCCAATCCAGCTGTCAGCGCCGTGGACGAGGGCTTGCAGAGCAACGCCTGGGGCTCCATCAACGTCGATGACGAAGGGATGGCAACCCAGCACACCCAGCTCATCAAGGATGGCGTGCTCACCGGCTTCCTGGTGGACAGAATGGGCGCCATCAAGACAGGCCATGCCCGCACCGGCTCGGGAAGGCGCGAGTCCTACAAGTTCGCCCCCACCTCGCGCATGCGCAACACCTTCATAGAGCCGGGCAACCACAGCCTGGAGGAGATGCTGGCCACCGTCGAGCATGGCATCTACGCCAAGAAGATGGGAGGCGGCTCGGTGCAGCCGGGCACAGGCGAGTTCAACTTCAACGTGCAGGAGGCCTATCTCATCGAGCACGGCAAGATAACTCGGCCCCTCAAATCGGCGACCCTGATTGGCACTGGCCCCCAGGTGCTCAAGGAGATCTCCATGGTGGGGCGCAATCTGGCGCTGGCCGCCGGCATGTGCGGCTCCGTCTCAGGCTCTGTGCCCACGTCTGTCGGCCAACCCGCCTTGAAAGTTGACAATATCCTGGTGGGAGGGAACGCCTGATGAGCACACTCGATATGAACAACCTGCTCACCCGCCTGCTGGACAAGGTCGCCGATCTGGGCGCCGAGGCGGACGTCATCGCCAATCAGGAGAAAGCCTTCTCCCTCAAGGCCGACAAGGGGGAGCTTGGTGAATACAAGGTCACCAGCAGCCAGCAGCTCGGTATTCGCCTGATCAAGGAGGGCCGGGTCGGCATCGCCTACTCGGAATCCCTCGATGAGCTGGCGCTGGATGCCATGCTGCAGGATGCGCTCGATGCCAGCCGCTTCGCCAAGGTGGACGCTGATCAGCGCATCTCGGTGGCGGGCAGCCGGATCACCACCGACTGCGCCGAGATCCACCAGCCCGACACCACGGCGGTGGAGGAGAAGATAGCCCTGGCCCTGCGCCTCGAGGCAGACATGCTGGCACAACCCGATGTGACCGGTGCCCCCTACAACAGCTTCTTCGAGGGGGAGAACCGCCTCTGGCTCGCCAACAGCCTGGGCAGTCTTTGCCAGCACAGTGAATTCAGCGTCGGCTGCTATACCTCGGCGCTGGTGGAGCGGGATGGCCGCCAGTCGATGCACTCGCAAGGGCAGTATGGCCGCCGTTTCGACGAGCTGGATAGCCAGACCCTTATCGAGCAGATCTACGCCGTGGCCGATGGCCTGCTGCCCGGTGAAGCGGTACCGAGCGGTCGCTACAGCGTTCTCTTCAGCACCAACTGCTTTGCCAGCCTGTTTGGCTGCTTCCAGGGGGCGCTGTCGGGCAAGTGGGCCCAGCAGGGGATCAACCCCTGGCGCAGCAAGGTGGGGCAAAGCGTGGCGTCACGCTGGCTCACTCTGGAGAGCCGGGCCTATATGCCCGGCGGCATGAACATCAAGGCGTTCGATGGCGAGGGGGCAGCCACTTCGGATCTGCTGCTGATTGGCGAGGGGGAGCTGAAAACCCTGCTCCACAATAGCGCCACCGCCCGCCACTTCGGGGTGGCGAGCAATGGCTCGGCGGCCCGCAGTGCCCGCAGCGCGCTGGATGTAACCGCCCGCCACCTGGTGTTTGGCACAGGTCCTCACAGCGAGGGCGAGGTGCAGAGCGGCGACTATCTGGAGCTGGTCAAGCTCGACGGCCTTCATTCGGGTGCCGATGCGGTGAGCGGCGACTTCTCCTTCGGCGCGTCAGGATTCCTGTGCCGGGACGGTGTACGCGTCCAGCCGGTGCGCGGCATCACGGTCGCGGGCAACTTCTACCACCTGCTCGGGGAGCTGGAAGCGGTCGGTGACACCCTGCATCACAACGATGGCAAGGGCTTCTACGCGCCGCTGATCCGCTTTGGCGGGCTGAACATCGCAGGCAAGTGACTGTATCAAGTGGGAAAAGCACTTCCCTTCCCCATCCAGAAGCGGCGCCATCAGGCGCCGCTTTTTTACCTCTGGCGCCCCTCATCGCCCACTCCTACCCTCAAAGAGCCACCGACCGCATCGGCCGGAACATGCTGGAGAATACGAAGATGGACAACACCCTGGTCTGGGCCGACATTCCGACACGGGATCTGGATCGCGCCATGGACTTCTACTCGGCCCTGCTCGATGTGCAGGTCACCCCCATACAGGAGGAGGAGATGCGTTTTGCCATGCTGCGCTACGATGGCAGCAACGCGGCCGCCTGTCTCGGCCCCATGGACAAATACCACCAGCCCGGTGGCGCCGGTCCCCTCATCTATCTCTCCCTGGGTGACAGGTTGCAGGAGGCTGAGCAGCTGGTTCCCCGGCTCGGCGGGCGGGTGCTCGAACCCCTGCATTCCATCGGCAGCGGTCACGGCTCCCGGGTCATCATAGAGGATACCGAAGGCAACTGGCTGGCCCTCTATGCCCCGCCCGCCCCTTGAGCCGCATAAACAATAACGGCGACCCTGGGGTCGCCGTTATTGTTACCTGACACCTCGCAGAGGCGATCAGGCTTCAGGATTGAGGCGAGTCGGCATGCCGGTACGCTGTTCCAGCACCTGCTTGACCACGTTGGAGTCGCTGTCCATGTGGGCGATGAAGCGGGTGGTGGCCGGGGTCATCGGGAGCGGCACAGAGGCGGTGGAGTTGAACTCCTCCTCGGTGCGCGACAGCGGCTCGTGCACTTCCATGTAACGACCGCCATCCGGCTCGACCGTGGTCTTGACCGGCTGGTTGACGAACTGGACGCGGGTACCGACCGGCACGTTGTCGAACAGGTACTTGATGTCATCGGCGCGCAGACGCACGCAACCGCTGCTCACCCGCAGACCTATACCGAAGGTGGCGTTGGTACCGTGGATGGCATAGAGGTTGCCGATATAGAGGGCGTGCAGGCCCATGGGGTTGTCCGGACCGGCCGGCCAGACCGCAGGCAGTGTCTTGCCCTGGGCGGCGTAGCGGCGACGGATGTTCTCGGTCGGGGTCCAGGTCGGGTTGGCGCGCTTGCGCTCCACCTTGGTGATCCAGTTCTCCGGGGTGTTGACCCCCAGCTGGCCGATGCCGATGGGCAGCACCTGCACCACGTTCTTGCCTTTCGGGTAGTAGTAGAGACGCATCTCGGCCACGTTGATGACGATCCCCTCGCGCGGTGCATTCGGCAGGATCAGCTGATGCGGAATGGTCAGCTTGCTGCCCGGCGTCGGCAGATAGGGGTCGACGCCCGGGTTCGCTTCCATGATGTTGGTCAGGCCCAGCTGGAAGTCGGCGGCGATCTGCTCCAGCGGACGGTTGTCTGCGGGCACCACGTATTCCTGGTTCTCACCGATCAGACGGCTGTTGGCGGCTGGCAGCGCGTATTCAACGGCGGCGGCCTGCTGGCTGACCAGGGTCAGAGTGCAAAAAAGGGCCGAAGCGGCAATGCGAAGGGGATTCATAAAATTCCTGTATGGTTTCCTGTACCTGTTGGCCTGAAGCCGGTTCATCCTCGGTCTGTCCCTTGTCACGAGTAGCGCTCGCCCGAGGCCAATACCGAGCGCGCATTCTTTCCCGAGTCGGACAAAATTTCAACTTGAAGAGGGGGCTTTTTCGCGGAAAAGATCCATTCTCCCCCCAACAATCGACCGTATCGGGTGCCTGTCAGCCTAACATCGCCAATCTGAGCGCAAAATGAACATGCATCCGGCCCGCCACCCTAGCGCCAAATTGCATGATGGCGCCGTCACGAGTACAATCTCGCACCCCTTTTATCAGGAGTATCGAGTCATCTCGTGCTCTGGGTGTACCTCATCGGATGGCCGTGCGTCGAGTACGGTCGCACCATGCCGATGACCCTATACGGCGCCATCAGGTGGCGCCGTCCTGATTTGCAATCAGACAGAAAGAGTCCAACATGTTCAGACCAGAATTGCTCTCCCCCGCCGGGACCCTCAAGAATATGCGTTACGCCTATGCCTATGGCGCCGACGCCGTCTATGCGGGCCAGCCGCGTTACAGCCTGCGGGTGCGCAACAACGAATTCGATCACGAGAATCTGCAGCTCGGTATCAACGAGGCCCACGCGCTGGGCAAGCAGTTCTATGTGGTGGCCAACATCCAGCCCCACAACTCCAAGCTCAAGACCTTCATCCGCGACATGCGCCCCGTGGTGGACATGAAGCCGGATGCGCTCATCATGTCAGACCCCGGTCTCATCATGATGATGCGTGAAGCCTTCCCGGAGATGCCCATTCACCTCTCGGTGCAGGCCAACGCGGTCAACTGGGCCACGGTGAAGTTCTGGCATCAGATGGGCCTGACCCGCGCTATCCTCTCCCGCGAGTTGTCCCTCGACGAGATCGAAGAGATCCGCATGCAGGTGCCGGAGATGGAGCTGGAAGTCTTCGTCCACGGGGCGCTGTGCATGGCCTACTCAGGCCGCTGCCTGCTGTCCGGTTACATCAACAAGCGCGACCCCAACCAGGGCACCTGCACCAACTCCTGCCGTTGGGAGTACAAGGTGCACGAGGGCAAGGAAGATGACGTGGGCCAGATTGTCCACCGTCAGGAGCCCATCAAAGTGCGCCCGGACAACACCCTGGGGCTTGGCAAGCCGAGCGATGCCCTGGTGCTGCTGGAAGAGTCCAACCGCCCCGGCGAGTACATGACGGCGTTCGAGGACGAGCACGGCACCTACATCATGAACTCCAAGGATCTTCGCGCCGTCGAGCACGTGGAGCGCCTGACCAAGATGGGCGTGCATTCGCTGAAAATAGAAGGCCGCACCAAGTCCTTCTACTACTGCGCCCGCACCGCCCAGGTCTATCGCAAAGCCATCGACGATGCGGTCGCCGGTCGCCCGTTCGATCCGACCCTGATGGGCACCCTCGAGAACCTGGCTCACCGTGGCTACACCGAGGGCTTCCTGCGTCGTCACAACCACAGCGAGTACCAGAACTACGACTACGGCTACTCCGTCTCCGACACCCAGCAGTTCGTCGGCGAGATCACCGGTCGCCAGGGCGATATGGTGGAAGTGGAAGTGAAGAACAAATTCCTGGTGGGCAACAGCCTGGAGTTGATGACGCCGCAGGGCAACATCAGCTTCAATCTGGAGCAGATGCAGAACCGCAAGGGCGAGCTCATCGATACCGCGCCGGGCAACGGTCACGTGGTCTATGTGCCGGTCCCGAAAGAGATCGACATCAACTACGGCATACTGCTGCGCAATCTGGGCGATCGTCAGGACACCCGCCAGCCGCACTCGGCGGCCTGATATGTCCCTGCTCATCACCGACAAGTGCATCAACTGTGACATGTGCGATCCCGAGTGTCCGAACCAGGCCATCAGCCTGGGGGACAAGATCTACGAGATAGATCCGGATCGCTGCACCGAGTGCGTCGGCCACTATGAGAAGCCCACCTGCATCAGCGTCTGCCCTATCGATTGCATCATCTGGGATCCCGCCCACGTGGAGACCGAAGAGCAGCTGATGGACAAGTTTGTGCTGATGCACAGGCAATAAAACCGGCATCAGCGTCTTCGACTCACTGACTGTATCCTCCGGGATCCTGTCCATATGGTGGAGACCGAAGAGCAGCTGATGGACAAGTTTGTGCTGATGCACAGGCAGTAATGCCGGACCTGCGGGTTACGGACTGCATCATCCAGAAATAGAAAAAGCCGGGCATGCCCGGCTTTTTCTATTGCGCTGCCCTTCCCTCAGGGTTTGACCAGTTTTTGCAGCGCCTCAAGCTCGCGCTGGGCCTCCAGCAGCTCGGCCTGGGACTCCTCCAGCTTGGCCTGCTTCTTGGCGATCTTGTCCGGCTTGCCAGAGACCCGGGCGCTCTGCAGATCCGCCAGGCGCTCCTCCACCTCTTGCTTCTGCTTGGCGACCTTCTCTTGCTGCTCCTCGAGGAGCCCGGCATCGGTGCAATGGGCCTCGATGTTGCGCAAGGCCTGCTCCAGGCCCGCCACCTGCTGCGCGTTATCGTGCGCCCGGGCGAAGCTCAGCTGCTCGATCACTGCCTGATGCCTGGCCTTGCAGCCGACGTTTTCACTGCCATAAGCCTGTCCGGCCAACAGCAATAATCCTATTCCGGCAATCTTCCACATAACGACCTCTTTGCTCTGTCATACTGGATGGCCGCCTATGAAACCTGACTCATCTCCCGAGGTCAAGGCACAGGGAAAGGGCTACGACAGAGTTTGCACTGGGTCATGCCGCCGCCAAGCTGGCGACGCTACAATGCCCCTTTCAACCCGGAGAGTCCCATGAAGCAACAGATCCTCATCATCGCCAACGGCGCCCCCTATGGCAGCGAGTCCCTGTTCAATGCCCTGCGTCTGGGGATAGCCCTCAACGAGCAGGAAGGCATCGACCTGAAACTCTTCCTGATGTCCGATGCCGTCGGCGCCGCCCTGGCGGGCCAATCCCCTGCCGAGGGTTACAACCTGCGCCAGATGCTGGAGATCCTGCTGGCACAGGGCACCGTCATCCGGCTTTGCAAGAGCTGCACCGACGCACGGGGCATCAGCTCCCTGCCACTTATCGAGGGCATAGAGATAGGCACCCTGCCCCTGCTGGCCCAGTGGACCCTGGCGGCCGACAAGGTGCTGACCTTCTGATCATCAGGATCCGGCACTGACCCGGGCCAGCGCCGGGCGCGGGATCCGGGTGCTCAAGCCATAGAGCATCAGGATCACCAGGCAGAGCAGTGCCATCAGGGCATAGAGCCAGCTACCTCCCCAGTTGGCCAGGATCCAGCCCCCCAGCAGGGCGCCGATGGCGACCCCGAGCCCGGACATGGAGGCCGCCCCGAAATAGCTCCCCTTCAGATGACTCGGTGCCATCTGATCGATCAGCACGTTGAGCAAGGGGAACAGGATGCACTCGCCGACGCTCAGCAGGATCACCGCCACTATCCAGTGCCACCAGATGGCGGTGTTTCCGAGGGCAAACAGCAGCTGGGCGCCGAGAAAGAGCGCCACCCCGAGTTGCAGCCGGCGCTTGGTGGACCAGCGGGCAGTCAGGTGCAACAAGGGGAACTGCAGTATCACTATGGTCAGCGCATTGGTGCTCACCAGCCAGCCGATGAGCCGCTCCACCTCAGGGGTGCCGGCTCGGGTCAGGTACTGGATCAGGGGTGACTCGAACTGGACATAGACCAGCATCAGCAGCACGTTCGCCAGGGTCAGCAGCAAGAAGCCCCTGTCCTGCCAGAGCACCCGCAACACGGCGCGCATGCCGGGGCCGGCGGCATGGCTTGCCTGACAGGCGGCCAGCCGAAAGCCGACGAAGAAGATGAAGCCGAGCAGCAGATAGCTGACACTGAGCAGCAGGAAGGTCTCCTGCCGTGCGCTCAGGCCGTAACTGACCCCGAGCAGGGGGCCTATGGCCGCCCCCAGGTTGAGCAGAAAATAGCGCAGGTGCAGCGCCAGCTCGCGGGCTTTGGGCTCGGCCAGGCTATCGGCCATCAGCGCCTTGCCCGGTGAGTCGATGAGCCCGTAGGAGAGCCCGCTGCCGATCACCCCCATCGCCAGCCAGATCACCTGATGAGAGAGGCCGAGCAGGGCGACGCTCAGGGCCGACACCAGGCAGCCAAACAGCAGTATGTTGCGCCTCCCCCACTTGTCCGACAGCCAGCCGCCATAGAAGCTGACCAGGGTGGAGAGGGCCGCAGTGGCCCCCAGGATGAGGCCGATCAGGGTCGCCGAGAGGCCATAGTCGCGGTAGAGCAGGATGGAGAGAAAGGGCCAGACCATGAAGAAGGTGGTGCGCACCATGAAGGTACCCAGGATCACGATCCAGACCAGGGGGGGAAACTGCCTGAGATAGGCCCATGACATGCTGCACTTCCTTTTGACAACGTGACGGCGAGTCGTCCCTTATAGCAACTGGCGCCAAAAGGAACAAGGCCTCTTCTCCCTGGTCCCCTCAGGCAGACAGACAGGCACAAAAAAGCCGACCCTGAGGTCGGCTTTTCGCAGAGCGGATGCCTTATTCGGCGGCCGGCTCTTCGGCAACGGCCACGTCGGCAACCGGGGCGGCGGCTTCGGTCGGTGCATTCGCTTCCTTGATGGAGAGACGCACGCGGCCCTGACGGTCCACTTCCAGTACCTTCACCTTCACAACGTCACCGATCTTCAGGAAGTCGGCCACGTTCTGCACGCGGGCATCGGTGATCTGGGAGATGTGTACCAGACCGTCTTTACCCGGCAGGATATTGACGAAGGCGCCGAAATCGGCCAGACGCACAACCTTGCCTTCATAGATGCGGTTCACTTCGATCTCGGCGGTGATGGCCTCGATGCGACGGATGGCTTCCATGGCGGCTTCGTTGGCAACGGCGGAGATGCGGACGGTACCGTCATCATCCAGCTCGATGTTGGTGCCGGTCTCTTCGGTCAGGGCACGGATCACGGAACCACCCTTGCCGATCACGTCCTTGATCTTCTCGGGATTGATCTTGATGGTGTGGATGCGCGGTGCGAAATCGGAGATCTCGGCGCGCGGCGCCTGGATGGCTTCGTCCATGACCTTCAGGATGTGCAGGCGAGCGCCACGAGCTTGCTTCAGGGCAATCTCCATGATCTCTTTGGTGATGCCTTCGATCTTGATGTCCATCTGCAGCGCGGTGATACCTTCGGTAGTACCGGCCACCTTGAAGTCCATGTCGCCCAGGTGATCTTCGTCACCCAGGATGTCGGACAGCACGACGAAACCTTCTTCTTCCTTCACCAGACCCATGGCGATACCGGCAACGGAGGCCTTGATCGGCACACCCGCGTCCATCAGCGCCAGGGAGGAACCACAGACGGAGGCCATGGAGGAGGAACCGTTGGATTCGGTGATCTCGGACACCACGCGCACCACGTACGGGAACTCGGCGGCGCTCGGCATCACGGCAGCAACGCCGCGCTTGGCCAAACGACCATGACCGATCTCACGACGCTTGGGGCTGCCCATCATGCCGGTCTCGCCGACGCAGTACGGCGGGAAGTTGTAGTGCAGCATGAAGCGGTCGGCACGGTGACCAGACAGCTCGTCGATGTTCTGGGCGTCACGCTCGGTACCCAGGGTCGCAACCACGATGGCCTGAGTCTCACCACGGGTGAACAGGGCGGAGCCGTGAGCGCGGGGCAGGATGCCGGTGCCGACGGACAGGGCGCGGATCATTTCCGGATCGCGACCATCGATGCGCGGCTCGCCACGGACCACACGGCCACGGACGATGCGGCTTTCCAGGCTGTGGAACTCTTCGCCGATCTTCTTGGCATCTTCTTCCACGCCGGAGGCGATGACCTGCTCGACCACGCGAGCCTTGATGGCGCCGATGGCGGCGTAACGCACGGCCTTCTCGGTGATGCGGTAGGCTTCACCCAGCTCGGCGGTGGCCAGCTCGGCAACCTTGGCTTTCAGCGCTTCATTGACGGCAGGCGGGGTCCAGTCCCACGGCTGGGTACCCACGTCGGCGGCGAATTCGTTGATGGCGTTGATCACCACTTGCATCTGCTCGTGGCCATAGACCACGGCGCCCAGCATCACCTCTTCGGACAGGATGGCCGCTTCGGATTCCACCATCAGCACCGCGTTGGCAGTACCGGCAACCACCAGATCCAGATCGCTCTGGGGCAGTTCGGTGGTGGTCGGGTTCAGCACGTACTGACCGTTCATGTAACCCACGCGGGCAGCAGCAATCGGGCCGCCGAACGGGATGCCGGAGATGGCCAGGGCAGCAGAGGCACCGATCATGGCAACGATGTCGGGGGACACGGCCGGGTTCACGGACATGACGGTGGCAACCACCTGAACCTCATTGAGGAAGCCTTCCGGGAACAGCGGACGAATAGGACGGTCGATCAGGCGGGAGATGAGGGTCTCACCTTCGCTCGGACGGCCTTCACGACGGAAGAAACCACCCGGGATACGACCAGCAGCATAGGTACGCTCCTGGTAGTTGACGGTCAGCGGGAAGAAATCACGGCCGTGATCGGCCTCTTTCTTGCCGACGACGGTCACAAATACGCAGGTATCGTCCATGCTGACCATGACGGCCGCAGTGGCTTGACGGGCCATCACACCGGTTTCCAGGGTGACGGTGTGTTGACCGTACTGGAATGACTTTACAATAGGATTCACGTGAATTTCCTTTTTACAATTTGGCGCTTTAAATTCGCGTGCAAGTATACTTGATTCGCATCAAAAGGTAAGCGGTGGCACGCATTCTGTGAGGCAGGCAACGGTTTGCCGCGCGATAAAAATGATCCATAAAAAAGGGGAACCTCACGGTTCCCCTTTTTCGCGAAATCTGATGGTCGATTAACGACGCAGACCCAGCTTGGCGATCAGAGCAGCGTAACGCTGAACGTCTTTACGCTTCAGGTAGTCCAGCAGCTTGCGACGCTGGGAAACCATGCGCAGCAGACCGCGACGACCGTGGTGATCCTTGGAGTGCTCCTTGAAGTGACCTTGCAGATGGTTGATCTGGGCAGTCAGCAGGGCAACCTGCACTTCGGGGGAACCGGTGTCGTTGGCGCAACGAGCGTTGTCAGCAACGATGGAAGCTTTGATCTCAGCATTTAGAGACATGGTATTACTCCAGTAGAGTGTTTAAAGGTTCACAGCCAATCTCTAATTCAGCCGTGAAATGAGGGCGGTATCATAATCGCAGCCGCCCCTTTTCGCAACGACAAAGAGGAACGAGCTGCACGCGCCCTGGCCGGTGAGCCAGGGCGAGACCGCCAGAGGATCACTCCTCGTCGCGATCGTCGTGATAACGCACCAGCCGCTTGGGGGCGACTCGCCCTTCGTCGTCGATCTCGCCGACGCCGATGAACTCGCGCTCAGGGCCCACCGTCATGCGTACCTGGCCGCTTTGCGGCGCACCCGCCACCTGCACGGCCTGGCCCTGGTTCACATAGGCGGCCACGGCCGTCAACATGTTCACCTCGGGCAGGGACGCCACTGCGGTATCCATCGGCAGCAGCAGCGGATCCAGCTGCTCCCGCGGCGGAATGCTCTCGGCCTTGGCCTGCTCGAAGATACATTCGAGCTGCTCCAGGGTCAGCATCCTGTCGTAGGGATAGCTGGCCACCTGGGTACGACGCAGCTGGGTGACGTGAGCACCACAGCCCAGCACTTCGCCGAGATCGTCCACCAGGGAGCGAATGTAGGTGCCTTTGCTGCAGTGCACTTCGAGGCGCACTTCATCACCTTCAAAACTCAGCAGTTTGAGCTCGAATACCGTGATGGGACGGGCTTCCCGCTCGATCTCGATGCCTTCACGGGCGTACTCGTAGAGCGGACGACCGTTGTGCTTGAGAGCGGAGTACATGGACGGCACCTGCATGATGGGACCGCGGAACTGGTCCAGCGCCTCGATCAGGGTACCCACGGCCACGTTCACCGGACGGGTGGAGACCACCTCGCCGTCGGAGTCGCTGGTGTTGGTGCGCTCGCCCAGCTTGGCGGTCACCTCATAGCGCTTGTCCGCCTCCAGCAGATACTGGGAGAACTTGGTGGCTTCGCCCAGGCAGATCGGCAACATGCCGGTTGCCAAGGGATCCAGGGCGCCGGTGTGGCCGGCCTTGGCCGCGTTGTAGATCCGCTTGACCTTCTGCAACACATCGTTGGAGGTCAGACCGGTCGGCTTGTCCAGCAGCAGGATACCGTGTACGTCACGGCCCTTGAAACGACGTCTTCGAGACATCTCAGGCTTTATCCTCAGTTGTATCATCCGGTGCGGCTTCGTCTTCTTCACGACCGGCTTCGGTCATGCGACGCTTGTCTTCACGCACAGTGTTGGTCACCAGGTTGGAGAGGCGCATCCCCTCGACCAGGGTCTGGTCGTAGTAGAAACGCAGCTCCGGCACCACCCGCAGACGCATGGCGCTGCCGAGCAGGCTGCGAATGTAACCGGCCGCCTCGGTCAGGCCCTTGAGCCCTTCCGCGATGCGCTCGGCGTCATTCTCCAGCTGCAAGAAGGTGACGTAAATCTTGGCATAGTTGAGGTCCTTGGACACTTCCACGTCGGAGACGGTCACCATACCGATGCGCGGGTCTTTCACCTCGCGCTGCAAGATCAGCGCGATTTCACGCTGGATCTGCTGCCCGACCCGACGGGTCCGGCTAAATTCTCTGGCCATATTCTATCCTGCGATAAAAGGGGGCCGCAGCCCCCTATTTGTTCTAACGCTCGGCTTACAGAGTCCGCTGAATTTCAATGGTCTCGTAAACTTCGATCTGGTCGCCTTCACGCACGTCGTTGTAGTTCTTGACCGCGATACCACACTCGTAACCGTTGCGGACTTCGTTGACGTCATCCTTGAAGCGACGCAGGGATTCCAGCTCGCCTTCATAGATAACCACGTTGTCACGCAGAACGCGAATACGGTTGGAACGCTTGACCACACCTTCGGTGACCATACAGCCGGCAACGGCGCCGAACTTCGGTGACTTGAAGACGCTACGGACTTCAGCCAGACCGATGATCTCCTGACGATACTCAGGGGCCAGCTTGCCGCTCATGGCCTGCTTCACTTCGTCGATCAGGTCATAGATGACGGAGTAGTAACGCAGATCCAGGCTCTCGGATTCGATGACCTTGCGCGCAGAAGCGTCGGCACGGACGTTGAAGCCCACCAGGATGGCGCTGGAAGCAGCTGCCAGGGTAGCGTCGGTTTCGGTGATGCCACCGACCCCGGAACCCACGATCTTGACCTTGACTTCGTCGGTAGAGAGCTGCACCAGTGCATCGCAGATAGCTTGCACGGAACCCTGTACGTCGGCCTTGATCACCACGTTCACTTCGGACACTTCGCCCTCGGTCATGTTGGCGAACATGTTTTCCAGCTTGGCCTTCTGCTGGCGAGCCAGCTTGACGTCGCGGAACTTGCCCTGACGATAGAGTGCCACTTCACGGGCTTTCTTCTCGTCACGTACAACGGTGGCTTCGTCACCGGCAGACGGCACACCGGACAGACCCAGGATTTCCACCGGCAGGGACGGACCCGCTTCCTTGATCTCGCGACCCAGTTCGTCACGCATGGCACGAATACGACCGTATTCCAGACCACACAGTACGATGTCGCCCTGGCGCAGAGTACCTTCTTGTACCAGTACGGTAGCAACCGGCCCACGGCCCTTGTCCAGGAAGGACTCGATCACGACGCCGCTGGCCATGCCATCGACGACCGCTTTCAGTTCCAGCACTTCGGACTGGATCAGGATGGCTTCCAGCAGATCGTCGATGCCTTCGCCGGATTTGGCGGAGACATGCACGAACTGGCTGTCACCACCCCAGTCTTCGGACATGACGTTGTAACGGGCCAGCTCGGTCTTGACGCGATCCGGATCCGCTTCAGGCTTGTCGATCTTGTTGACCGCAACCACGATGGGCACTTCTGCCGCCTTGGCGTGCTGGATGGCTTCGATGGTTTGCGGCATGACGCCGTCATCGGCAGCGACGACCAGTACCACGATATCGGTCGACTTGGCACCACGAGCACGCATGGAGGTAAACGCAGCGTGACCCGGAGTATCCAAGAAGGTGATCATGCCACTGTCGGTTTCGACGTGGTAAGCACCGATGTGCTGAGTGATGCCACCGGCTTCGCCAGCGGCAACCTTGGCCTTGCGGATGTAGTCAAGCAGCGAGGTCTTGCCGTGGTCGACGTGACCCATGATGGTCACGACAGGTGCGCGCGGCTTGGCTTCGGAGGTCTCGTCACGATCGGACAGTACCGCCTCTTCCAGTTCGTTCTCACGACGCAGCAATACCTTGTGACCCATCTCCTCGGCGACCAGCTGAGCGGTCTCCTGATCGATCACCTGGTTGATGGTGGCCATGGCGCCCATCTTCATCATCGCCTTGATGACTTCGACACCCTTGACGGCCATCTTGTTGGCCAGCTCGGCCACAGTGATGGTCTCGCCGATGACGACATCGCGGTTCACCACGGCAGCCGGCTTGTTGAAGCCGTGCTTCATGGCGTTGGGCATGGCGACCTTGCCGCGCTTGCCTTTGCGAGCACGGGGGTTGCGGGAGTCACGGTCGTCTTCGCGGCGAGTAGCCTTTTTCGGGGCCTTGACCGCAGCAGCCGCAGTGCGACGACTGGTCTCTTCCTTCCGGTCCAACTCGTCTTCTGCGGCTTGCGCATGCTTGTTGGTGGTCAGATGGTAATCACTGCTCTCTTTGGCGCGAGCAGCTTCTTCTTCAGCCCAGCGAGGGCCGTTCTGTTCCGCCATCAGACGAGCCTCTTCGGCTTTCTTGGCGGCGAGTTCTTCTGCTTTTTGCAAAGCGGTTTGTTCCTGTTGGCGCTTCAGTTCTTCTGCTTCGCGCTTGGCCATCTTTTCTGCCTCTTGCTGAGCTGTGCTAGCGGCTACTTTGGCGGGCTGTGGAGCCTGTCGAGCCTTTGATTGTGCCTCGATCCGCGCCTTTTCCTCAGCTTCACGACGAGCCTGCTCAGCCTCACGGCGAGCCTTCTCTTCAGCATCGAGACGAGCCTTGTTCTCGGCCTCGTGACGAGCTTTTTCTTCTGCTTCCAAACGCGCTTTTTCCTCGGCTTCCGCCTGACGCTGTTCATCTTCCAGCGCCGAGCGTTTTACATAGGTGCGAGTCTTGCGCACTTCAACCTGCACTTCCTTGTTCTTGCCGCCAGTTCCTTGAACACTGATGGTGCTCTTGGTCTTGCGCTGCAATGTCATGCGGGCTGGTGCGGTGATCTCGTCACCTCCATGCTGTTTTTTCAAGTGAGCCAGCAGAGTCTGTTTCTCAGACTCGCTGACGAGGTCGTCGGCCTTGCTCTTGCTGATACCGGCATCGACAAACTGCTGGAGAAGACGATCAACCGGCGTGTCGATGTCAGTGGCAAGTTGTTTGACTGATACTTCTGCCATTCATTTTCCTCCGTTTGATCTTATTCAGACTGCTCTTCTCCGAACCAACAGATATTGCGAGCAGCCATAATCAGCTCACCGGCTTTCTCAGCGGTCAGCTCTTCAATGTCGGCAAGGTCGTCGATACCTTGCTCTGCCAAATCTTCCAGGGTGCCGACGCCGCGAGCGGCCAGGGCATACGCCATGTCACGGCCAAGGCCGTTGAGATTGAGCAGTTCTTCGGAAGGCTCTACGCCGTCGAAGGATTCTTCTTTGGCCAGGGCCTTGGTGGTCAGAACATCCTTGGCACGCTTGCGCAGCTCTTCCACCATGTCTTCGTCCAGACCGTCGATGGCCAGCAGCTCATTGACGGGTACGAAGGCGATCTCTTCCAGGGTGGAGAAACCTTCTTCCATCAGCAGACCGGCGAAATCGTCGTCGATGTCCAGCGCTGTGGTGAACAGAGTCAGGATGCGATCGTTCTCGGCCTGGTGCTTGGCACGCATGTCCTCGACGGTCATGACGTTCAGCTCCCAACCGGTCAGCTGGGAGGCCAGACGCACGTTCTGACCGTTGCGACCAATGGCCTGGGCCAGGTTGGCAGCTTCCACGGCGATGTCCATGGTGTGGTTGTCTTCATCAACGATGATGGAGGCCACATCGGCAGGCGCCATGGCATTGATCACGTATTGGGCCGGGTTGTCATCGTACAGCACGATGTCGGCACGCTCACCGCTCAGCTCGGCGGATACCGCCTGAACGCGAGCACCGCGCATGCCGATACAGGCACCGATCGGGTCGATACGACGATCGTTGGTCTTGACCGCAATCTTGGCGCGGGAACCCGGATCACGGGCAGCGCCCATGATTTCGATCATCTCTTCGCCGATTTCCGGCACTTCGATGCGGAACAGCTCTTTCAGGAAGTCTGGGCTGGAGCGGCTGACGAACAGCTGGGAACCACGGGCTTCCGGGCGGACTGCATAGAGCAGGCCACGGATGCGGTCACCGGGACGGAAGGTCTCACGGGGCAGCATGTCGTCACGGAAGATCACGGCCTCGGCATTGCTGCCCAGATCCAGGATGACGTTGTCGCGGTTGCTCTTCTTGACCACGCCGCTGATGATGGTGCCTTCCTTGTCCTTGAACTGGTCAACGACTTGGGAACGCTCGGCCTCGCGCACTTTCTGCACGATAACCTGCTTGGCGGTCTGAGTGGTGATGCGGTCGAAGGTGACAGAGTCAATCTGGTCTTCAACATAGTCGCCGATCTGGATATCCGGCTGCTCGATCTGAGCGGCTTCGAGAGTGATTTCCCCATACGGGTTCTCCATGGAAGCCTGATCGGCCACCACGACCCAACGGCGATAGGTGTCGTAGTCACCGGTCTTGCGATCGATCTCGACCCGAACTTCAATCTCGCCTTCGTATTTTTTCTTGGTCGCAGTCGCCAGCGCAGTCTCCAGAGCCTGGAAAATCTTCTCGCGGGGGACAGCCTTCTCGTTGGACACAGCGTCAACGACCAGCAAAATCTCTTTATTCATATCCGATAGCCTCGTTAACCAAAGTTCGGCACTATGTTCGCTTTTTGGATATTGGTGAAAGCCAACACCTCGTCCTTACCATCTACTGTCAGGGTGATCATGTCCCCCTGCACAGCTTTGATTACGCCTTTGAACTTGCGGCGGTTGTTTGTTGCCATCCGAAGCGAAACCGCCGCCTCTTGGCCAACGTATTTTTCGAACTGGGCAACCTTGAACAGCGGACGATCCAGGCCCGGGGAGGAAACCTCGAGGTAATACTCCTCGGTGATGGGATCTTCAACGTCCATGATGGCGCCAACCTGGCGGCTCACCTCGGCACAGTCTTCCACCGTCACGCCTTGCTCTGAGTCGATGAAGACGCGCAAGGTCGAGTGCTTACCCGCACGGATAAACTCGACACCCCAAAGTTCAAAACCCAAGGCAACGACCGGAGCCTCGAGCAGATCGGTCAAACGTTGTTCCAACGTAGCCAAAGTCACCCTCCGAAAAACAAAAAAAGGGCATATAGCCCAGATAGAGATCGATTCAGAGTAAATCGCACATAACAAAAAGCCCCGATGTCAAATCGGGGCTTGGCGCTTTACCCTGATTGTCGCCTCGCAGCGACCGCCTTCCTGAGCGTAGGAAATGCGTGAAATTTGGTTGCGGGGGCCGGATTTGAACCGACGACCTTCGGGTTATGAGCCCGACGAGCTACCATGCTGCTCCACCCCGCGTCCGAAATCGTGCGAGATTATAGCCACTTCATTCTCATCACACAAGACTGACTGGCTATAACTACCCAGTTACCCGGGTTCACTGCTTAATTGGTGCCGTGGGCGGGACTCGAACCCGCACACCCTAGAGCACTACCCCCTCAAGATAGCGTGTCTACCAATTCCACCACCACGGCAAAAACTCTTTACTCGGGAACGTCAGCGTCTTTCTTCACTGGCGCTTTGGTCTGCTCAACTTGCTGAGTCTGTTGCAGATTTTCCCATTCGCTACCCTGTTTTACCTTGTTGCTTGACATGGAGCCGAGCACCAGGCTGATCAAGAAGAACAGAGTGGCCAAAATTGCAGTTGTGCGGGTCAGGAAACTGCCTGAACCACCGGAGCCGAATACGGTATTCGATGCCCCTGCGCCGAAGGAGGCGCCCATATCAGCCCCTTTACCTTGCTGAATCATCACCAGACCGATCAGAGCCAGTGACACCAGCAGATAAACGACTAAAAGAATCTCGTACATTTAACTTGCACCCTTTGCCGCTTCAACAATTCCTAAAAACGCATCGCTGTCGAGGCTTGCTCCACCTATCAGTCCGCCATCAATGTCGGGCTGGGCAAACAAATCTCTCGCGTTGGTCGGCGTTACGCTCCCACCATAGATGATTCTTACTTTCTCACCTATTACCGGAGTATCCTCCGCCAAGCGACCACGTATAAAGGAATGAACCTCTTGTGCCTGCTCGGGTGTGGCGCATTTACCTGTACCTACAGCCCAAATCGGCTCGTAGGCGATGATAGCATTATCGAAAGCCATCGCGCCATTTTTCTCTATGACGATGTCCAGCTCTTCGGCGATCACCTCAAAGGTTCTTCTCGCCTGCCTCGCCGCACCTGACTCCCCCAGACAAAGGATGGGAATCAAACCTGCCGCTCTGACTGCCGCAAACTTCTCTGCGACGATAAAGCTGGTCTCACCAAAGATACGCCTGCGCTCGGAGTGACCGACCAGTACGTATCGGCACCCTGCCTCGACCAGCATCTCACACGAGACTTCACCCGTATAAGCGCCCTGTCTGTGCTGACTCACATTCTGAGCCCCCAACCTTATCACCTTCTGCTCATCGAGCAGTCGTGCGGTAAAGTCGAGATGCACATGGGAAGGACAGAGAACAACATCTACATCATCACCAACACCCTTCAGGCATTGACTCGTAAACTGCTCTAACTGCGACTTACTACCGTGTAACTTCCAGTTGGCGGCTACAAACGGCTTGCGATGTCCCATCGGCAACTCCCTTGCGAAAGCGGGGCTGATAATATCCAGAGGATGATCAGCTGACAAGTGCTATTTTCAAATTTTCGAATCGTTTGAACAAGATACAACCAGGGCGATTAAAAAATCGCCATAGCTGCTCATTAAAACGCCGATTCGACCTGTTGGGCGATGCGTTGTGCCATGTCACGCACCTGTTGCTCATGCTCCCCTTCCACCATGACCCGGATCAAGGGCTCGGTGCCGGATTTGCGCAGCAGGACACGGCCACGGCCGCCCAGTTCCTGTTCCACCTTGGCCACTTCCTGCTGCACGGCTTCGGCCGCCAGCGGATCCTTGCCCTCGGCAAAACGCACGTTCACCAGAACCTGGGGGAACTTGCTCATGCCGGAGCGCAGCTTGGCCAGCGGCATCTCCGCAGAGCACACCGCCGTCAGCACCTGCAGGGCGGCGACTATGCCATCCCCTGTGGTGGTCTGATCCAGGCAGATGATGTGACCGGAGTTCTCGCCACCGATGCGCCAGCCCTTCTCGTTCATCATCTCGAGCACGTAGCGGTCACCCACCTTGGCACGGGCAAACGGAATACCGAGCGTCTGCAACGCCAGCTCCAGGCCCATGTTGGCCATTAGGGTACCTACCACACCGCCCTTGAGGCGGCCGTTGCGCAGGGCATCGCGGGCGATGATGTAGAGGATCTCGTCACCGTCGATGATGTAGCCGGTGCTGTCTACCATCACCAGGCGATCGCCGTCACCGTCGAAGGCAACACCGAGATCGGCCTTGCACTCCAGCACCTTAGCGGCCAGCGCCTCCGGTGCGGTGGAGCCCACCCCATCGTTGATGTTGAGGCCATCCGGGCTGCAACCGATGGCAATCACCTCGGCGCCCAGCTCGCGGAACACGGAAGGGGCGATGTGATAGGTGGCACCATGGCCGCAATCCACCACCATCTTCACTCCTTCCAGGCTCAGATGGGTGGGGAAGGTGCTCTTGCAGAACTCGATGTAACGGCCGGCGGCATCGTCGATACGCTGCGCTTTGCCAAGTTCGGCGGACTCCACGCACTTGAGCTCGTTATCCAGCTCGGCCTCGATGGCCAGCTCCACTTCATCGGGCAGCTTGGTGCCATCGGCGGAGAAGAACTTGATGCCGTTGTCGTAATAAGGGTTGTGGGAGGCGCTGATGACGATGCCAGCCTCGGCACGGAAGGTGCGAGTCAGGTAGGCCACCGCCGGCGTCGGCATGGGACCCATCAGTATGGCCTTGAGGCCCGCTGCGGAGAGGCCCGCTTCTAGGGCGGATTCAAGCATATAGCCAGAGATGCGAGTATCTTTGCCGATCAGCACCTTCTTGGTGCCCTTCTTGGAGAGCACCTTGCCGGCGGCCCAACCCAGCTTCATCACGAAATCCGGGGTGATCGGAAATTCGCCAACCTTGCCGCGGACACCATCGGTGCCAAAATACTTTCTGGTCATTGTCTGTTCTCGTTTTTTTATTTGGATATGAAATCTTGTCCCGTCATTACCATCCAGCCAACGCGCAGCGCATCCATGGTGGCTCGCACGTCGTGCACCCGGATGATCCTGGCGCCATGTTGCAACCCGATCAGAGCGCAGGCCAGGCTGCCGGCCAGCCGCTCATCAACGGGGCGGCCAAGCAGATTGCCTATCATAGACTTTCGCGACATCCCCACCAAGAGCGGCAGACCGTAATCCAACAACTTCTGCTGTTCGGCCAGCAACTGATAGTTGTGTGCCACCGTCTTGCCAAAACCATAACCCGGATCCAGCAGCAGGTGCCGACGCGGGATCCCTGCATCCAGGCAAGCGACTATCCGTTCGTCGAAGAAGGCCCTCACTTCCCCCAGCAAGTCGTCGTAATGAGGCTCGGCCTGCATGGTTCTCGGCTGGCCTTGCATGTGCATCAGACACACGGGCACGTCAGCCCCTGCCGCTGCAGCCAGGGCACCGGGCTCGAGCAGGGACCGCACGTCATTGATGAGGTGAGCGCCTGCCGAGCAGCCCGCCCTCATCACGGCAGCCTTGGAGGTATCGAGGGAGATCATCACATCGAGTTCCTGCACCATCCGCTCGACCACAGGGATAACCCTGTCCAGCTCCTCCTGCTCGCTCACGTCGGGGGCGCCCGGGCGGGTCGACTCGCCACCGATGTCGATGAGGGTGGCTCCCTCCTCCACCATCTGACGAGCATGGGCCAGCGCCAGTTCAAGTGGTTTGAAGCGGCCGCCATCGGAGAAGGAGTCCGGAGTCACGTTGAGGATCCCCATGACGTGGGGACGCTCCAGGGAGAGGCTGCGCCCCTTGCTGATTAGTTGCATCTTTACATCTACCTGTTACAAGAAAATCTGGGTATCCGCATAAAGAAAAACCCCGGGCAAGCCCGGGGTTTGGATCATGAAAGCTTATTTGGCCGGGACATCGTTCGCCTTGTCGATGTCATTCAGCGGTGCACTGCTGTCATCGGACGGCGCCTTGACCTCGGGCTCGCGGCTCACACTGGCGCCACCTTGCGGGGTATCACCGTGCTCATCATGCCAGTTGCTGGGAGCACGAACCTCACGACGGGCCATCAGATCGTCGATCTGCTTGGCATCTATGGTCTCGTACTTCATCAAGGCATCCTTCATGGTGTGCAGTACATCCATGTTGTCCTGCAGGATCTGCTTGGCACGAGCATAGTTGCGATCGATGACCTGCTTGACCTCGGCATCGATGACACGCGCGGTGTCGTCGGACATGTGCTTGGCCTTGGCCATGCTGCGACCGAGGAACACTTCACCATCTTCTTCTGCATAGAGCATGGGGCCGAGGCGCTCGGACATCCCCCACTGAGTGACCATCTTGCGCGCGATGTCGGTAGCACGCTCGATGTCATTGGAGGCACCGGTCGATACCTTCTCGGTACCGTAGATCAGCTCTTCCGCCAGACGACCGCCGTACAGGCTGGAGATCATCGACTCCAGATGCTGCTTGGAGTGGCTCCAGCGATCCTGCTCCGGCAGATACATGGTCACACCCAGCGCACGACCGCGCGGGATAATGGAGACCTTGTAGACGGGATCATGATCCGGCACGACACGACCAATGATGGCGTGACCGGCTTCATGATAAGCCGTCATCTCCTTCTCGGACTCTTTCATCACCATGGAGCGGCGTTCCGCCCCCATCATGATCTTGTCCTTGGCCTTCTCGAATTCCAGCATGGAGACCACGCGGCGGCTCTCACGGGCGGAGAACAGGGCAGCCTCGTTGACCAGGTTCGCGAGATCGGCACCAGAGAAGCCGGGTGTACCGCGGGCAATCAGCGCCGGATTGACGTCATCCGCCAACGGCACCTTGCGCATGTGCACCTTCAGGATCTGCTCACGGCCGCGGACATCCGGCAGGCCGACCACGACCTGACGGTCGAAACGACCCGGGCGCAGCAGAGCGGGATCCAGCACGTCTGGACGGTTGGTCGCGGCGATGACGATGACGCCTTCATTGCCTTCGAAACCATCCATCTCGACCAGCATCTGGTTCAGGGTCTGCTCACGCTCATCGTGGCCACCACCCAGACCGGCGCCACGCTGGCGACCGACCGCATCGATTTCATCGATGAAGATGATGCAGGGGGAGGACTTCTTGGCCTGCTCGAACATGTCGCGCACCCGGGAGGCACCGACACCCACGAACATCTCGACGAAATCGGAACCGGAAATGGTGAAGAAGGGCACCTTGGCCTCACCCGCGATGGCCTTGGCCAGCAGGGTCTTACCGGTACCGGGCGGGCCTACCAGCAGCACGCCGGTCGGGATCTTGCCGCCCAGTTTCTGGAACTTGGTCGGATCGCGCAGATAGTCGACCAGCTCTTTGACCTCTTCCTTCGCCTCGTCACAACCCGCCACGTCGACGAAGGTGGTCTTGATCTGATCTTCACTCATCAGGCGAGCCTTGCTCTTGCCGAACGACATGGCACCCTTGCCACCGCCGCCCTGCATCTGACGCATGAAGAAGACCCAGACACCGATCAGCAACAGCATCGGGAACCAGGAGATGAAGATGGACGTGATCAGAGACGGCTCTTCCGGCTTCTCACCCATCACCTTCACGTTATGGTTGAGCATGTCATTAAGCAGTTGGGGATCCGGCGCAGGGATGATGGTGGTGAAACGTTCACCGGTGCGCTTGACGCCATTAATGACCTTGCCATCCATCCGCACTTCACGGATCTGCTCTTGGGTCACTTCTTTCACGAAGCTGGAATAGTCCAGCTGGCGACTGGTGGTATCGCTGGGGCTGAAGCTATTGAACACCGACATCAGCACGACGGCGATGACCAGCCACAGGATTAGGTTTTTCGCCATGTCACTCAAATCAATGACCTCGCAGACTGACAGTTAACGATGAGGGTTAGGGTACTACAGTTTAAAACCGGTAGCCACAATGTAGACTTCTCGTGAACGGGCACGGGAGGAGTCTGGTTTACGAATCTTGACGACAGAGAAAAGTCTACGAATTTCATTAAGATAGGCGTCGAAGCCCTCCCCCTGAAATACCTTGACCACGAAACTGCCATTACTGCGTAGGACCTGATTGCACATGTCCAGCGCCAGCTCGATCAGATACATGGAGCGAGCCTGATCCACCTGCTGGGTCCCGCTCATGTTGGGCGCCATGTCAGACATGACCACATCAACCTTGTCCGGGCCAACCCGGGCCAACAAGGCGGCAAGAACAGTTTCCTCCCGAAAGTCCCCTTGCAGGAAATCGACACCGGCAATGGAATCCATCGGCAGAATATCGCAAGCAATCACCCGTCCCTTGTCACCCACCTGATCGATAGCGAACTGGGACCAGCCACCAGGGGCGGCTCCCAGATCCACCACCGTCATGCCCGGCTTGAGCAGTTTGTCCTTGCCCTGGATCTCGTCGATCTTGAACACGGCGCGGGAACGCAGTCCCAACTTCTGGGCTTTTTTGACGTAATGATCGTCAAAATGTTCTTTTAACCAGCGGGTTGAACTGGGGGAATGTTTTTTCTGGGTCATGATTGTCGACTTTAAAAAACCACAAGGGTTATTAGTATTAAGGGCTAAGTGGGGGTAGAATACGCCCCTTTCAACCCTGACTTATGAAGAAATTGCCATGATTCTCAACAATAAACAGAAACAATACCTCAAGGGCCTCGCTCACAGCCTGAAGCCGGTCGTCCTGCTGGGACAACACGGCCTGACCGAAGGGGTGCTGGCCGAGATCGATCTGGCGCTGAACCACCACGAGCTGATCAAGGTTAAGGTGTCGTCTGAAGATCGTGAGATGAAACAGCTGGTAATGGATGCCATCGTTCGTGAAACCGGCGCCATCAAGGTACAGAGCATGGGCCATGTACTGACCATCTATCGTCAGGCCACAGAACCCAAGATCCAGTTGCCCCGCAAGTAACAGGAAAGAGCGTTCGCTCTTTCCTTCATTTCTCTTCTTCCCAAGTCGCTTGCCAAAATAGTCGTCAGGCCCTTAACCTGCGATGAATACTTGCGGACATCCACTATGGACAAGCATCAGATTCTCACCGACGAGGAGCTGGCCATGCTGCAGGACTTGGGAGACGCCGAGGACATGGCCGCCGGCCAGTTCCTGCGAGGCAACCTGAGCCTTCCCCTACAGAGCCTGTTGCAACGGGCAAGCCCCCTGACGATCGAGGCCCGCATCGCCGGCCATCAACTGCGTTTTCCGCTGCATTGTACCCTGGCGGCGGAAGGCCACACCGAGCTGCGCATCGCCGCCCCTACCATCACGGAGCTGGGCTCCCCTCACCTGCGCGCCTGGCGACTCGATGAGAAAGCCGTCCTGCACACCAGCGATGCCGAGTATGAGGTGCACAGCCTCTCCCTAGGCGGTCTCATCGTGGCCGGTTTGCCACCGACCCTGGCCAAGGGCGATCGGCTGCACGGTACCCTCGGCATAGAAGGATTGCCTCCCCTGGCACTGAGCGGCACCCTGATAAGGCACGTCCACTCCCACCAGCAGCGCCACGACTGGGCCATGAAATTCCAGCTGGACAAGGGAGACCAGGAGCAACTGCGGGATTGGCTCTTCCAGCGTCATCAGGACGCCTTCGTCCAGGCCTATCAGGGGGACTAAATGCAACAGGGGAGCCGGGCTCCCCTGTTTCTTCATCGCCCCTCATCGTCAGAGGTAGGCGACTTCCAAAATTTCGTACTCAACATCGCCAGCCGGTGTCTTGACGATGGCCACATCGTCCACTTCCTTGCCGATCAGGGCACGGGCAATGGGCGAGTTCACGGAGATCATGTTCTGCTTGATGTCCGCCTCGTCGTCGCCCACGATGCGGTACACCACTTCCTCTTCCGTTTCGCTTTTCAGCAGGGTCACGGTCGCACCGAAGATGACGCGGCCATTGTTGGCAATCTTGGTGATATCGATCACCTGAGCATTGGAGAGCTTGCTCTCAATCTCCTGAATGCGGCCTTCACAGAAACCTTGCTGCTCACGAGCGGCATGGTATTCGGCGTTTTCTTTCAGATCACCATGTTCACGGGCATCAGCAATCGCTTCGATAATCTGGGGACGCAGCTCGCTCTTCAGATAGTCGAGCTCTTGACGCAGCTTTTCAGCGCCGCGAACAGTCATCGGAGTATGATTCATAGTCGAAACCTGGGTTGCTTTATAAAGAGAAGCTGCGGCAATCAAAGAGAGCCGCAGCTATCGGTTCGGATGAGGCATCTTAATATGAAGCCGCCACAAAATCCATGTCAGCCCCTGCGAACGGGATCGCGCTTCCTGGCGAAAGCTACTTGGGATCCGCCACCCCTATAGGGGCAGATACCGTCGGTTTGCCCTGCATGATGGCGATCTCCACCCGCCGGTTCATGCGCCGGTTCTCCGGGCTGTTGTTCGGTACCAGTGGCTGGGAATCCGCCATCCCCTGCACCACCAAACGGCTGCCATCAAAGTCGGGCACCTTGATCATCTGGTGGGCCACCGCCACCGCACGCTGGGATGAGAGCTCCCAGTTGGACTGGAACAGCTCGTCTTCGGTGGCAACGTCATCAGTATGACCGGAGACGGTGATCTCCCCAGGCACATCCTTGAGCAGGGTAGCGACTTTACGGATCACCGGCCAGAACTGGGGCTGCAGGAAGGCGGATCCCGCCGGGAACGCCGCCTTCTCGCGGATTCGAATGATGATCTGCTGACCCAGCGCCTCTATCTCGATGGCACCGTCCTGGATCTGTGCCTGCATCTGCTCGGCCAGCGCCTTGGCCAGTTCGTTGGACTGCTCCTGCGCCTTCTGGGCCTGCTGGGCGGTGTCGCCACCGCTCTGCTGCCCCTCGGTCTTGTCATGGCCTCCCGCCTGATCCGCATCCCCGGGCTGAAAATCCAGCTCGGTCTGGGTCATATCTATTGTCTGCTGCATGATGGTGTCAATGGGCGTCGGTTCGGGCCGGCCCGGGCGAAACTCCTGGGCGATGACCGAGGTCCCCTTGGGGATGTCCTTCACCTCCAGGATGTTCTGCACCCCGAACGCCTTCTCCATGGAGCCGGCGATCTGCTTGAACTTCTGCACATCCATCTCGGCGAAGGAGAGCAGCAGCACGAAGAAACACATCAACAGGGACATGAGATCGGCGAAGGTACCCATGTAGCCGGGCAGGCCGGGCGGCGGACACTTGCACTTTGCCATGGGGCCTCCTATTCGAGCCCGTTGTTGCGTTTGGACTGATTCAGGTAGTTCTGCAGCATGGCCTGGATCACGCGAGGGTTCTGGCCATCCTGGATCCCCATGATGGCGTCGAGGATCAGAGTGCGGCTCAACTGCTCCTCGCCGCTGCGCAGCTCCAGCTTGTCGGCGATGGGGATGGCGATCATGTTGGCTTCAATCGCCCCGTACAGCGTGGTCAGCAAGGCCACCGCCATGGCCGGACCGATGGATTTGGGGTCGCTCATGTTCGCCAGCATGGCCACCAGCCCCACTAGCGTACCTATCATCCCCATGGCGGGGCCGAGATCACCGAGGGAGCGAAACACCTTGATGGCGATGACGTGGCGCTCCGAGGTCAGTTCGATGTCTTTCTCCATCACGGCGCGCACCACATCGGCGTCATGGCCGTCCACCAGCATGTCGATGCCCTTCTTCATGAAGGGATTGGGGATCTCCGCCGCCTCAAGCGCCAGAAAGCCTCCCTTGCGGGCCGAGTCCGCCAGCTCGACCGCCTTGGCAATCAGATCGTCGAGCTTGTCGCCCTTGTACATGAACGCCTTGCCGGCCACCTTGAACGCCATCAGAAACTGGCTGAGGTTGAACTTCATCATGCAGATGAACAGAGAACCTAATATGGTGATATAGACCGAAGGCATATCCACATACATGCTCATGGGGCCACCCAGCAGCATGCCGTACACCACGACCCCGAACCCCAGCACTATGCCTATCAGACTGCCTAAATCCACATCCCTACTCCTGTCGCCGAACTTGCCATCTATTTATATTGTGTTGAATTTTCTGCTATTGCGCCCCTGGCAGCAAGCCCGGCACACCTCAATAACCCATCGGCAGTACATGGATGCCAGCCCCTTTCTATCGGCCGGGGTCAGGATAGTTTGAGGACAGCACACTTTTCTGCCTCCCCCCTGTGCCCGGTCGATGTTAAGATGAGCCGTTTTTTTCAATCCCCGAGGATGGACATGGCCAGTAAAAAAATCGACCGTCTGAGTTTTGATGCCACCCTGGAAGAGCTGGAAACCATAGTGCATCAACTGGAACAGGGGTCGCTCCCCCTCGAGGAGGCACTCAAGCAATTCGAACAGGGCATCCATCTGGTGCGTGCCGGCCAGCAGAAGCTGGAGCAGGCCGAGCAGAATATCCAGATCCTCCTGACCCAGGCCGATGGCAGCGAACAGGCGGTCCCCTTTCGATCAGAGCAAGGAGAGGAGTGAGTGACGCTGGACGATTTCTCCCGCCTGCACCGCCGCCGCATCGACGACTGCCTCTCGGCACAGCTTGAGGCCCTGCCCGCCATGGCACCACGCCTGCGGGATGCAATGAAATACGGCCTGCTGCTCGGCGGCAAGCGGGTGCGCCCCTTCCTGGTCTACGCCGTTGGCGAGATGCTGGGGGTGAAGAGCGAATTGCTCGACGGGCCCGCCGCCGCAGTGGAGTGCATCCACGCCTACTCCCTGCTGCACGACGACCTGCCCGCCATGGACAACGACGATCTGCGTCGCGGCCAGCCGACTGTGCACAAGGCGTTCGACGAAGGCACCGCCATTCTGGCCGGTGATGCCCTGCAGACCCTGGCATTCTCCATACTGGCGGATCATCCCCTCCCCGACGAGCTGCTGGCCAACCGGGTACGGATGCTGAGTACCCTGGCCCGCGCCTCCGGCTATCTCGGCATGTGTGGCGGCCAGGCGCTGGATCTGGAGGCCGAAGGCCGCCGGATCAGCCTCGCCGAGCTGGAGCAGGTGCATCGCCACAAGACGGGAGCACTCATCGAGTGCGCCGTCACTCTGGGAGCCCTGTGCAAGGCCGACGTGGCGCCTGCCACCCTGGCTGCGCTGCAAACCTATGCCGCCGCCATCGGGCTCGCCTTCCAGGTGCAGGATGACATCCTCGACATCACGGGCGACACCGCCACCCTCGGCAAGCCGCAAGGTTCGGATCTGGCGCAGGAGAAGAGCACCTATCCGGCCCTGCTCGGTCTCGACCCTGCCCGTGAGCTGGCTCGCGAACTGCATGACAAGGCCTTAACAGCCCTGCAATCCTTGCCCTACAATACCGACATTCTGGAAGCGTTTGCCGATTACATCATCGAGCGAACCCACTAAACGCTGGATAACAGTAACAATATGAGCGTTGATATTAGCGATTTCCCCAACCTGGCCCTCGCGGATACGCCAGTCGAGTTGCGATCCCTGCCCAAAGAGCGGCTGCCCATTCTGTGCGAAGAGCTGCGCGAGTATCTGCTGCGCTCGGTGAGCCGCTCCAGCGGCCACTTCGCCTCCGGCCTCGGCACAGTCGAGCTGACGGTCGCCTTGCACTACGTCTACAACACCCCCTTCGATCGATTGGTGTGGGATGTGGGCCATCAGGCCTATCCCCACAAGATCCTGACCGGCCGGCGCGAACGCATTCACACCATTCGCCAGAAAGATGGCCTGCACCCCTTCCCCTGGCGGGAAGAGAGCGAGTATGACGTGCTCAGCGTGGGCCACTCCAGCACTTCCATAGGTGCCGCCCTCGGCATGGCGGTTGCCGCCGAGAGCGAGGGGCTGGGCCGCAAGGTGGTGGCCGTCATCGGTGATGGCGCCATCACGGCAGGCATGGCCTTCGAGGCCCTCAACCACGCCGGCGACGTTCACAAGGACATGCTGGTGGTGCTCAATGACAACGAGATGTCCATCTCCGAGAATGTCGGGGCGCTCAACAACCACCTGGCCAGGCTGATGTCCGGCAAGCTCTACACCACCATCCGCGAAGGTGGCAAGAAGGTGCTGGCGGGGCTGCCGCCGGTCAAGGAGCTGGCCAAACGGGCCGAGGAACACCTCAAGGGCATGGTGGTGCCCGGCACCCTGTTCGAGGAGTTCGGCTTCAACTACATAGGCCCCATCGACGGCCACGACATCCACGCTCTGGTCGAGACCCTGCGCAACATGCGCAACCTCAAGGGGCCGCAGCTGCTGCACGTCAAGACCAAGAAGGGCAAGGGCTACGAGCCTGCCGAGAAAGATCCCATCGGTTATCACGCCGTCCCCAAGTTCAATCCGGACGAGTGCGCCCTGCCCAAGAGCGCCGGTGGCAAACCCACCTTCTCCGCCATCTTCGGCCAGTGGCTGTGCGACATGGCAGCGAAAGACGAAAGGCTGGTCGGCATCACCCCCGCCATGCGCGAGGGCTCCGGCCTGGTCAAGTTCAGCCAGCAGTATCCGGATCGCTACTTCGACGTAGCCATCGCCGAACAGCATGCGGTCACCTTCGCCGCCGGCCTTGCCATCGCCGACAAGAAACCCGTGGTCGCCATCTATTCGAGCTTCCTGCAACGGGCCTATGACCAGCTGATCCACGATGTGGCGCTGCAGAACCTGCCGGTGCTGTTCGCCATCGACAGGGCCGGCCTGGTAGGCGCCGACGGCCCCACCCATCAGGGGGCGTTCGACATCAGCTTCCTGCGCACAGTCCCGAATATGGTGGTGATGACGCCGTCCGACGAGAACGAGTGCCGCCAGATGCTCTTCACCGGCTATCAGTGCAACCAGCCCGCTGCGGTGCGCTATCCCCGTGGCAGCGGCTGCGGCAGCGAGATCATGAGCGAGATGCAGGCACTGGAACTCGGCAAGGGCCGGATTGTTCGCCAGGGTAAAGGCACCGCCATACTGGCGTTCGGTACCCTGCTGCATCAGGCCAGGGCCGCCGCCGAGGCGCTGGACGCCACCCTGGTGGACATGCGCTTCGTCAAGCCCATGGACGAGGCACTGGTGCTTGAACTTGCCGCCTCCCACGATCAGTTTGTCACTCTCGAGGACAACGCCATCATGGGCGGGGCCGGTTCTGCGGTGAACGAGCTGCTGATGCGCAGCAAGCAGTGCAAGCCAGTGCTCAATCTGGGGCTGCCGGATCGCTTCGTGGAACAAGGCACCCAGGAGGAGATCTATGCCCAGCTGGGGCTGGATGGCGTTGGTATCCAGGCCAGCATCGAGGCCTGGCTGCAAGCCTGACGCAAGTGCTTACTGCAATCACAAGCAATAAAGAAGGGCGCCTGATGGCGCCCTTCTTGTATTTTCACTTCTGACCCGAGTCAACCCTTGTAGATCTTCGGGTTGAATACATCCCGCAGCCAGTCACCCAAGAGGTTGATCACCAGCACCAGCACCACCAGGCAGATGCCCGGGAAGGCGGTGATCCACCAGGAGCCGGAGAAGATGTAGTTGAAGCCCACACTGATGAGCGAGCCGAGCGACGGTTGATCCACCGGCATGCCCAACCCCAGGAAGGAGAGTGCTGCCTCGCTCATGATGGCGTTCGCCACCTGCACCGTGGAGATGACCAGGATGGGCGACAGGCAGTTCGGCAGTATGTGGCGGAACATGATGCGCGGGGCACGGAACCCCATCACCTGGGCCGCTTCCACGTACTCCTTCTTCTTCTCCGCCAGCACCGAGGCGCGCACCGTACGGGCATACTGGGGCCATTCGGCGATGCCGATGATCACCACCAGCATGACGATGGCGAACTCGGAATAGAGATCCGAGCCAAAGGTCGCCTGGAAGATGGCGGAGATGATGATGGCCACCATCATGGTGGAGAACGACAGCTGCACGTCGGCAAAGCGCATCAGCAGGTTGTCGATGCGACCACCGAAGTAACCGGCGATGAGACCGATGACGATGCCGAGCACCAGCTGCAGACCGACGGCGAACAGACCTATGGTCAGCGAGATGCGGGCGCCATAGAGGATGGTGCTCCAGATGTCCCGTCCCTGGTTGTCGGTGCCGAGCCAGAAGCGCGCCTCGCCCCCTTCCAGCCAGGAGGGAGGCAGCTCGGCGTCCATCAGATCGAAGCTGGTCTGGTCATAGACGTTGTGCGGCGCCAGCCAGGGCGCCAGCAGCGCCGCCAGTACGAACACCACAAACACGGCAAAGCTGAACATGGCTACCTTGTCCCGCAGGAAGTAGTAGACGATGTCAGAGTTCTTGAATCGCGCCCAACGGCTTGGGCTTGCAGTTACAGCGTTAGTCATCTGTTACCCCTTGGCGGTCAGGTTGACGGTCGGGTTGATGAACCCGTAGAGCAGGTCGACCAGGGTATTGGTCACCACGAAGATAAGGCCCACGAAGATGACGTAAGCGGTGATCAGCGGGGTATCGACCCTGTGGATCGCCTCGAGGAACAGGAAACCCGTCCCCGGCCACTGGAACACGCTCTCAGTCAGTATGGTGTAGGCCACCATGGTGCCGATCTGCACGCCGCCGACAGTGATGACCGGCAGCATGGTGTTCTTCAGGGCGTGCTGGTAGTAGACCTTGTTGTTATCCAGCCCCTTGGCACGGGCGAACTTCACGTACTCGGAGGAGAGCTGCTCCAGCATCTCGGAGCGTACCAGCCGGATGAACAGCGGCAGCATGATGGAGGAGAGGGACACCGCAGGCAGGATCAGGTGCTTGATGCCATCCCAGGTGAAGAAGCCCGACTCCCAGCCCAGCAGGTTGTAGGTCTCGCCGCGGCCATAGGCCGGCAGCCAGCCGAGCTGGATGGAGAAGAGGTACATCAGCATGATGGCGGTCAGGAAGACCGGGATCGAGATGCCGATGCTGCTCACCGCCATGATGAGCTTGGTCAGGAAACTGCGCGGTCTTATCGCCGAATAAACCCCCAGCGGAATGGAGACAACGACGATGATGAGCGCAGCGGCAAACACCAGCTCAAGGGTAGCCACCAGCTTGTCGAGGATCACCTCGAGGGCCGGTCGCTTGAAGAAATAGGAGGTGCCCAGATCCCCTTGCACCGCGTTCTGCAAGAAGCGGCTGTATTTCACCAAAAAGGGATCGTTGAGGCCCATCTTGTCGCGCAGCTCCTGGCGCACGGACTCGGAGACGGATTGTCCCACCAGCTCGCGCAGCGGATCCCCCAGGTTGTCCTGGATGGAGAAGGCGACCAGGCTGATGACGAACATCACTATCACGGCCTGATAGAACCGTTTCAGCAGGAATGTAAACATGCTTGTCCTTCTACGTGGCCTGTGTCTTGGCACAGGCTTCTGTTAATGGCGGGGCACCCATGGGCGCCCCGCCAGGTCCTTCCTTAGCGCTTCACTTACTTGTTGACCACCAGGTCACCCAGGTAAGGGAAGTTCATCACGTTGACCACAGGCTTGATGTCGACGTTCTTCTTGGCACCGTAGGCCAGGTCTTCCCAGTGCAAGGGCACGTAGGCAGCGTCGTCGATCAGCATGGCTTCCACCTTCTGCAGGATGGCGGCACGCTTGGCCGGATCGGTTTCGGTGTTCGCTTCCATCACCATCTTGTCAGCTTCTGCGTTGGCATAACCGCCGCAGTTGTACTGACCCATGCCGGTCTTGGCATCCTTGGTGAAGGTCAGGAACTCGAAGAAGTTCGCACTGTCTTCGGTGTCGGAGTGCCAGCCGATCAACTGCATGTCGGAGGCGCACTTGTCAAACTCGGGCCAGTACTGGGCCACCGGCATGGTCTTCAGATCCACCTTGATGTTGATCTTGGACAGCATGGCGGAGACAGCCTGGGCGATCTTGACGTCGTTGACGTAGCGGGCAGCCGGGGAGATGAAGGTCATCTTGAAGCCCTTCTCGTAACCGGCTTCCTTCATCAGCTCCTTGGCCTTGGCCAGATCATACTGGGGCTTGAGCGCCTCGTTGTAACCGGCATAGCCTTTCGGGCTCAGCTGGCCAGCGGGGGTACCGAAGCCCTTGTTGATCTTGTCGACTATGCCCACCTGGTTGATGGCGTAGTTGATCGCCTGACGCACGCGCTTGTCTTTCAGCGCCGGGTTGGTGTTCTGGTTCAGCTCGATGATGATGGCACGGGTACCGGACAGGGTGACCAGCTGGGAATCCTTGCCGTTCTTCACGCGCTCCAGATCGTTCGGGGCAACCGGGTAGATCATGTCCACGTCGCCGCCCAGCAGGGCTGCTACGCGGGTCGCGTCTTCCTTGATCGGCACCACGGTCAGGTTCTGGACGTTGCCCTTGGAGGCCTTGTCCCAGTAGTTGGCGTTGCGGGCATACTCCAGCTTCACGCCCTGCTCACGGAACTTGACGCTGAACGGGCCAGTACCGGAAACATGGGTAGAGGCATAGGAGTCGCCGTTTTTGACGATGGCGGCCTTGTCCTTGCCGGCTTCATCCTTGCCGCTGTAGAACTTGGAGTCCATCGGGAAGATGTAGGTGACGGTCTGCAGCACCAGCGGGAACGGCTTGGCGGTGACGAGATCCACGGTGAAATCATCCACCTTCTTGGCTTCGGCGATGGGGTCGAAAATAGCCTTGAAGTCCGGGGAGGCCTTCAGACGGTTGACTGTCCATACCACGTCATCGGCGGTGAAGTCGTTGCCGGAGTGGAACTTGACACCCTTGCGCAGGTGGAAGCGGACGGTCTTGTCGTCGATGCGCTCATACTTCTCGGCCAGACGCGGCTCGAATTGCAGATCCTGGGTGTAACGCATCAGGGGATCGAACACCAGGTGAGACATCTCCAGGGTCTGACCGGAGAGCTGCTCCTGCGGGTCCAGCGAAGTGGCGTCGGAGGCGACGGCAACCTTGATGTCGGCGGCAGAAACGTTGAACGCGAGACCAGCGGCGAACAGCGCCATGGCGATCTTGGATAATCCTTTCTTCATGTCTTTCTCCATGCTTTTGGCTTTTTATTGACAGACAAACCGGCGAACCGGTGCTTTCCTAGCTTGCGATTTCCAGCCCCTCGCGGGACATTCCCTTAAATTCCGGCATGAGGGAGATCAGCTTGCGGCTGTACTCATGCCCGGCATTGGTAAACAGTTTTTCGGTCTCCGCCACCTCCACCAGGTGGCCGTGCTGCATCACGCCGATGCGGTCGCACATCTGGCGGATGACCGGCAGATCGTGGCTGATGAACAGCATGGTCAGCCCAAGCTCCTGCTGCAAATCCTTGAGCAGGTTGAGGATCTGGGCCTGCACCGAGACATCCAGCGCCGAGGTGGGCTCGTCGCAGATAAGGAAGCGCGGCCGGGTCGCCAGGGCGCGGGCGATGGAAATACGCTGGCGCTGACCACCGGAGAACTCGTGGGGATACTTGACCCCGGCCCCGCGGCCGAGGCCGACGTGATCCAGCAGATCGCTCACTATGCCCTCGATCTGGCTCTCGCTGCTCGCCAGTTTGTGGAAGCGGATCGGCTCGGCGATGATGTCACGCACCTTCATGCGCGGGTTCATCGAGGAGTAAGGGTTCTGGAACACCATCTGCATCTGGCGGCGCAGCGGGCGGCGCTCATGCTCCCCTTTCAAGGCAGTGAGGTCGATCCCCTCGAAGAAGATCTTGCCGGTATCGGGCGGATAGAGGCCGGTGATGGCACGCGCTATGGTGGATTTGCCGGAGCCCGACTCCCCCACCAGGCCGAAGGTCTCCCCTTCGAAGATCTCGAAGCTGATGTTGTTGCAGGCGCGCACATACTGACGGCGGCTCGGGAAGATGGAATCCTTGGTGACGAACTTCAGATCCACGTTCTCCACCCGCAGCAGGGCACCTTCATAGGCACGTTCGTCCTGACTCTGGCCGAGCCAGTGGGTCTTGAGATCGATACTGAGATCCGGTGCACCGGCATCCTCGATGTAGGAGACCAGCGGGAAGCGCACCAGCTTTACATCCGAGCGGGGCACCGCCGAGATGAGGCTGCGGGTATAGGGGTGGCTGGGGCGACCCAGCACCTGTTCGGTGGTGCCGAACTCCACCAGATCTCCGCGGTACATGACGGCCACCTTATCGGTGACGTTGGAGACCACGCCCATGTCGTGGGTCACCAGCATGCAGCCCACCTGACGCTCCTTGCAGAGGTTGCGGATGAGCTGGAGGATCTGATCCTGAATGGAGACGTCCAGCGCCGTGGTCGGCTCATCGGCGATGATGAGTTCGGGATCCCCCGACAGCGCGATGGCGATGACCACCCGCTGGCGCATGCCACCGGAGAACTGGTGCGGGTACTGCTTGATGCGTACTTCCGGCTGCGGTATCCCGACCGCCCCCATCAGCTCGAGGGCCTTGGCAAAGGCCGCCTCGCGATTGAGATCGGTGTTGGCCAGTATGGTCTCCACCAACTGCTGCTCAACGGTGAACAGCGGATTGAGGGAGGTCATGGGATCCTGGAAGATGAAGCCGATACGGGAGCCACGAATAGCCCGCATCTCGTTCTGGCTCTTGCCGGAGATGAGCTCACCATTGAGGTAGATATCGCCACGGGCGATGCGGCCGGGCGGGCTCAACAGATCGATGACGGCATTGCCTATGGTGGACTTGCCGGCACCTGATTCACCGACTACGCCGACGATCTCGCCTTTTTCCACGGAAAAAGAGAGATCCTTGACCGCGGCCAGCACCCCGTAGCGGGAGGGGTACTCGATCCGCAAGTTTTTCACTTCGAGCAAGGACATGGTTACCTCTGCGGGGGACATCCGTCCCAAATAATTCGTCCGTAAATCAGCCGCAGATGCTGGTTGTGCCTTGGTATGTATGTTGAGAGCTTGTCTTGTGCAGTAAACACTCAATCCATGAGGCGGCCAAACCAGCGATCCGGGCGGGTTTTTTGCATTTTTTTGGAATAACCCGCGAGTAAGTTAGTCGGTTTGCCCGCAGGTGTAAATGATCCAGTTATACAATTTCGCAATACTTTGCGCAGATAACGCACTCGCCACAGGCGAAAAATGTCGATAAATATCACACTAACAGAGATTGTGATGGCAACGCGATAGATTAGCTTATTTAAATTTCAACAAAGATATAACAAGCAATCGAATCCACTATTCAATGCAGACTACGCAGCTTCGAATGAGTAGTGAATATTTATGTGAAATGATTTTTTAACGACAGCATATCTGGATGAAGGAAAACTAAGCAGAGATAAATAGGGTCAACTCAGAATGATCTGCCAGAGCCCAATGCGCCATCACCGGACAAGGCGGGGGATTGCATACAAAAAGGCGCAGTCCCATCAAGGAACTGCGCCTGAAGCTTAATTGTATGAAAAGAGTGGGCAGACAGACGATGAAACTGCGCGGCAGCGAGGGCCAGGCCTGCCATGACGACCGTGATCGCCGACCCGCCTTACCAGCGAGCCAGCAGCTGCATGCAGAGCAGGGCGAACAGGCCGGCGATGAGGTCGTCCAGCATGATGCCGAGCCCGCCGTGGATACGGCGATCAAACCAGGAGATGGGCCAGGGCTTGAGCACATCGAACAGCCGGAACAACACGAAGCCGGCCAGCACCCACTCCCAGCCGGCGGGGGCCGCTATCATGGTGACGCCAAACCCTATCACCTCGTCCCAGACGATGGCGCCGTGATCCGGCATGCCGATGGCATCGGTGGCCGCCTGGCAGATGCGAATGCCCGCCACGAACCCCACCGCCAGCAGGGCGATGAACCAGGGCGTCGGCAGGCCGCTCACCAGCAGGTAGAGCGGAATGGCCACCAGGGTCCCCATGGTGCCCGGCGCCCTGGGGGAGAGGCCGGCACCAAAACCCAGCGCCAGACAGTGGAGCGGGTTCTTCAAGCTCAGGTTTTTCAGTTCGGGGCTTATCTTGAAAAAGCTCATGCGAAGTGATCCCAGCCCTTGAGATGAAGCTCGACCGGCTGTTCACCCTGCACGTAGTCGATGCCGGGGTCGCCGGCCTGGATACGGCCGATGCGGGTGAATCTGACGCCACAGTTGGCCAGCGCCGTGTCCAGGGCACCGTGATGCTCCTGCGGCACGGTGAAGCAGAGCTCGTAGTCATCGCCGCCGGCCAGCGCCAGCTGCCAGGCATCCCGTGCGGGCACGGCGTCCTGCAACACGGGCGAGAGCGGCAGCAGGTCGAGATCGATCTGGGCCCGTACACCGGACGCCTTGAGGATATGACCGAGATCGGAAGCCAGACCGTCGGAGAGATCCAGCGCGCTGCTCGCCAGCCCGCGCAAGGCCTGACCGGCCAGGATGCGGGGATGGGGATGATCGAGCCTGGGCAGCACGGCCGCCAGCTGGTTCTCGTTGAGGGTACGCTTGCCCAGCAGATGGGAGAGGGCCAGGGCCGCATCCCCCAGGGTGCCGGTGACATAGATGCCGTCCCCTACCCTGGCACAGCTGCGCATCAGGGCACGACCGGTCGGCACGGATCCCTTCACCGAGACGGTGATGGAGAGTGGCCCGCGGGTCATGTCCCCCCCCACCAGGGCCACGTTGTAATATTCGGCGAGCTCGAGGAACCCTTCCGCAAAGCCCGCGACCCAGGCCTCGTTGACGGCGGGCAGGGTCAGAGCCAGGGAGACCCAGCGCGGCTCGGCCCCCATGGCGGCGAGATCGGAGAGGTTGACTGCCAGCGCCTTGTACCCCAGATCCACTGGATCCATGTCCGGGAAGAAGTGCACGCCGCTCACCAGGGTGTCGGTGCTCACCGCCAGTTGGGTATCGGGGGGCAGGGTCAGCAGGGCGCAGTCATCCCCTGGGCCCATCACCACGTCCTTGCGGGCGTGGGGGACCTTGAAGTACTTCTCAATCAGCTCAAATTCACCCATACAGTAAAAAGCCAGCAATAAGCTGGCTCCTCTCTTAAATGCTTACGGACGGCGGGATCAACGCTTGGGCAGCGTCTTGATCACCTTGTCCAGTACGCCGTTGACAAACTTGTGGCTGTCATCGGCGGCGAAGGCTTTGGCCAGCTCGATCGCTTCGTTGATCACCACGCGCGGCGGCACATCATCACGACGGGTCAGCTCGTAGGTCGCCAGACGCAGGATCGCCTTGTCCACCATGTCCACTTCTTCCAGCGGACGGGAGAGGAAAGGTGAGAACACCTTGTCCAGCTCGTTGCAGTGGACCGCTACCCCGAACAGCAGATCGCGGAAATAGCTCAGGTCCACACCCTTGGTGTCCTGATCGATCTTGAACTGCTCTTCGATGTCGCCCACGTTTGCCTGGGTCATCTGCCACTGGTAGATGGCCTGGGTGGCGCAATGACGGGCCTTACGGCGCTCGGACGGTTTCAATGTACTTCTCCTCGTTACACGTCCAGCTGTTTCAGGACGTTGATCATTTCGAGCGCGCTCAGTGCAGCCTCTGCACCCTTGTTACCCGCCTTGGTACCGGCGCGCTCGATGGCTTGTTCAATGTTTTCAGTGGTCAGTACGCCGAAGGCGACGGGAATGTCATACTCCATCATCACCTGGGCCAGCCCCTTGCCGTTCTCGCTCGCCACCAGTTCGAAGTGATAGGTGCCGCCACGGATGACGGTACCGAGCGCGACGATGGCGTCGTATTGACCGCTCTTGGCCAGCTTCTTGGCTGCCAGGGGAATTTCGACGGCACCCGGCACGCGCACCAGGGTGAGATTGCTGTCCTGGACCTGGCCTTGACGCTTCAGTACGTCTACCGCACCGTTCACCAGGCTGTCATTGATGAAGCTGTTGAAACGGGCAACGACAATAGCAACACGCGCCTCGGGAGCGGCGATATTCCCTTCGATAATCTTCATTGGAAATCCTGTCTCTGTGCAATCAATAGGGGCCGGGGCCAAAAGTGCACGCATTCTAGCACAACAGAGCCGCGACAAAAAACCATGGCCGCAACGAGCGGCCATGATCGTCATTCACCCCGTCAGAGGGGCTTGTTCACCGACGTATTCCACAACCTCCGGGTCGAACCCGCTGGCAGGGCGATGGTACTTCATCAAGCAAGTACCAAGGTGCTTACTCGCCGACGTACTCCACCACTTCCAGACCGAAACCGCCGAGGGCGTGGTATTTTTTCGGCGAGCTCAGCAGTCTCATCTTGCCGACGCCGAGCGCCTTGAGGATCTGGGAGCCCACGCCGACCCGGCGCGAGGTGCCCTGCCACTTGGCCCCTTCCGGTTGCAGCCCCTTGTCGGCGGCCTCGAACCCCTTGACCCTGGCCAGCAGCTCCTCGCCATGGGCTTCTGCCCCCAGGATCACCAGCACACCGCCCTCGTCGGCGATGCGGGCCATGGATTTGGGCAGCGGCCAGCTGCGAGCGGCGTGACGGTCGGTCAGCAGCAGATCGCTCAGCACGTCGTGCAGATGGACCCGCACCAGGGTCGGCTGGTCGGCCTTCACTTCCCCCTTCTTCAAGGCGAAGTGCACCTGATTGTCGATGGTGTCGCGGAAGGTGACGAGGTCGAACTCGCCAAACTCGGTGGGCAGCTTGCACTCGGCCACCTTCTCTACCGTGGTCTCGTGCTGGTTGCGGTACTCGATAAGATCCGCAATGGTGCCCAGTTTGATGCCGTGCTGCTCCGCGAAGACTTCCAGATCCGGACGGCGCGCCATGCTGCCATCCTCGTTGAGGATCTCGACGATGACGGAGGCCGCCTCGTAACCCGCCAGACGGGCCAGATCGCAACCCGCCTCGGTGTGACCGGCACGGGTCAGCACGCCACCATCCTGCGCCATCAGCGGGAAGATGTGGCCGGGCTGCACCAGATCGGCGGCCTTGGCATTGGGCGCCACTGCCGCTTGCACGGTCACCGCGCGATCGGCGGCGGAGATACCGGTAGTCACCCCCTCGGCCGCTTCTATGGTCACGGTGAAGGCGGTGGAGAACTGGGCGTTGTTGCGGTCAACCATCAGCGGCAGCGCCAGCTGCTTGCAGCGATCCCGGGTCAGGGTCAGGCAGATGAGGCCACGACCGTAGCGCGCCATGAAGTTGATATCTTCCGGACGGACACAGGAGGCGGCCATGATGAGGTCCCCTTCGTTCTCCCTGTCTTCGTCATCCATCAGGATCACCATCTTGCCTGCCTTGATATCGGCAATGATTTCCTGGGTTGTGCTCAGCGCCATGGGCTACTCCATCAACATGCTTGGGGGGTTGAGCCTGCCGGCTCGGCTTGATACTGCCTATTGTGCTCTAGATGGGGGCGCTGGGCCCCATTTCAATCGGAGCGGGATCACAGAAAAGCGTTTTTCCCGCACCGTGCCGCGTCACAGGAAACCGGACTGGGCCAGCTTTTCCAGGGTCAGACTGGATGCGTTCTGCTCCTGATCCTGTCCCCTCCCCTGCATCAGCCGCTCCAGATAGCGGGCGATTTGATCCACCTCGAGGTTCACGCGATGACCCGGTTTCCACCGGGCTATGGTGGTCTCCTGGGCGGTGTGGGGCACTATGGTCAGGCGAAAGAGATCCCCCTGCACGGCGTTGACCGTCAGGCTGATGCCATCCACCGCAATGGAGCCCTTTTCGGCGATATAGCGGGAGAGCGCTGCCGGTGCCTTGATCCAGTACTCGATGGCGCGGCCGCTGCTGGACTTGCTCTTCACCTCGCCGATGCCATCGACGTGGCCCGAGACCAGGTGGCCACCGAGGCGGGAACTCGGCATCAGCGCCTTCTCGAGGTTCACCGGATCCCCCACCCTGGCCTCGGCAAAACCGGTACGAGAGAGCGTCTCAAGGGAGACGTCGGCGGTGTAACTCTTGTCCCCCAGGGCCACCACGGTGAGGCAGACGCCGTTGGTGGCGATGGAGTCGCCCAGCTTGACGTCGCCAAAGTCCAGGGTCGGGGCATGGACGGTGAGGGCCATGTCATCCCCCTGACGGTGCAGGGCGGCCAGGGTACCCATGGCTTCGATAATTCCGGTAAACATGCAGATCACCTTGCTGATGACGGGGGCAGGTACTGCCCCCTTGAACATTGATAAATCAGGCTATTTTGGCGGTAATGCGAATATCCGGCCCAACCATGCGCACATCCTTGAGAGTGAGCTTGGGGGCCTGGAACAGACGCGTCAGCCCCGGCAGGTGGAACAGGCCGCGCCCCTCATCTCCCATCAGTTTGGGCGCCTGATAGAGCACCAGCTCGTCCACCAACCCCTTCTCCAGCAGGGCGCCGCACAGCCGCGGCCCCGCCTCCACCAGCACAGAGTTGATGTTCTGCTTGGCCAGCAGCATGAAGAGGCTGACCAGATCCAGCTTGCCATCCAGCAGCGGCAGGGTCAGTTGCTGCACCCAGGCAGGCCACTCCCCGTCGACCTTGTGACGAGCCAGCAGCACCGGGCCCTCGCTCTGGAACAGGGGCAGGTCCGGGGTCAGCCGGTTTTGCGAGTCGACGATGACCCGCAGCGGCTGGCGCAACGTCTCTTTGGGGTAGCTTGCCTTGACCGAGGCCGGCAGCTCGTCCCAGCGCACGGTCAGGGAGGCGCCGTCTGCCAGCACCGTCTCGGCGCTGGAGAGCACCGCATCGTGGCGGGCACGCAGCCGCTGCACGTCGCGGCGCGCCTCCGGAGAGGTGATCCATTGGCTCTCGCCGCTCGCCATGGCGGTGCGACCGTCCAGGCTGGCCCCCAGCTTGACCGTTACCTGCGGGAAGGCGGTGCGCATCCGCTTGAAGAAGCCGGGATTGAGTGCCTCGGCCTCGGCGCTCAGCAGGCCGAAGTCGGTCTTGATGCCCGCCTCAGACAACATGCGCAACCCGCGTCCTCCCACCTGGGGATTGGGATCCACCATGGCCGCCACCACCCGGGTCACGCCGGCCTTGATCAGCGCCTCGGCGCAGGGGGGCGTGCGGCCGTGATGGGAGCATGGCTCCAGGGTCACATAGGCGGTGGCGCCGCGAGCCTCTTCACCGGCGGCATGCAGGGCATAGACTTCGGCATGGGGCTCACCAGCCCGCTTGTGCCAGCCCTCCCCCACCACCACGCCGGCCTTCACCAGCACGGCACCGACACAGGGGTTCGGGGCCGTGGTGTAACGACCTCGGCGAGCCAGTTCGAGGGCCCGGCTCATCCATTGGTAATCGTCTTGACTAAACATCTGGGCTCCTCTGACAAAACATCCTGCCCTGGGGGAAGGAAACGTTACTTCTCCAGCTTGGCGATCTCTTCGCCGAATTCGCGAATGTCTTCGAAGCTGCGGTAGACGGAGGCAAAGCGGATATAGGCCACCTTGTCCAGGCTCTTGAGCTCGTCCATCACCAGGTTGCCCACCAGCTGGGAGGCGACTTCGCGTTCGCCGGTGGCGCGCAGACGGGACTTGATGTGGTTGACCGCCTTCTCGATGGCCTCCATGCTCACCGGCCGCTTCTCCAGCGCCCGCAAGATGCCGGCGCGCAGCTTGTCTTCGTTGAATGGCTCGCGGGAACCGTTGGACTTGATGACGCGGGGCATCACCAGCTCGGCCATCTCGAAAGTGGTGAAGCGCTCGTGGCAGAGCAGGCATTCACGACGGCGGCGCACCTGGTGGCCTTCTGCCACCAGACGGGAATCGATCACCTTGGTATCTACCGCACTACAGAAAGGGCAATGCATCGGACCTCCGGCGTTGACGGAAAAGGGCGCCTGCCCCGGGGGCCGGCTCTAGGCCGGCCAGTGTAGCACGGCCATCCAGAACCGGTAAAAGCCCGTGAAAACAAGGGATGCTACAGATGTCATCAGCAGCCACGGAGTGCATCAATGGCTACATCAGGCAACCAGAGCACAGTATTTGCGTCGCTCTCGATCAACTCGACAATGGCTTCTCTCGGACCTCTCCGCCATGCTTCAGTGGCATAGAATGCCGCCTGTGAACGGTTCAACTCCTCAAGGTCATCGTAAGCCCGCATCAAGAAATAAACGTCCGGATCATGCAGGGAGGGCCCGTGATTCACCACATCCATTCCCCACTCACGATGTAAAGGCAAACTCTGCTCTGCCACCAACGCATGAAAAATCGCTCGACTCCCGGCTTTGAGCCGATAGTTTCGAATCTCTAGCACTCTCTTCACTGAGCTATCTCCAGCAATCCATCTCTTGAAAAAATAGTGTTTCCGATGTTCGCCCTAATCATCCAATCAACCTGGCTCAGTCGTCATAAGGCAGGGCATCGGGGTCGCAACCCTGATAGTCGGGCGCCGGATCAACGACAAAGCGGTGCGCCTCGATATGGCTGTGGCCCAGCATCAATGCCTTGCCCACCCGATGCATGCCATCCATGACCCGGCCGGCGCTGTCCAGCAGGATGGGATAGGCGAGATCGGCCGCCATCATCAACTGACAGTGCTCCACCACGCTGCGTACCGTGGGGCTGGCGGCACCATGGCCGTACCAGTGCACCTGGTCGAGCTCGGCAATTTCGCCGAGCGCCACCGCCTGCACCGGCAGCGCTCGGCTCAGCCGCACCAGTCGGCGCACGTCCCATGCCAGCAGTCCCTGTTCGCTGGGGCGAAAGTGATACTGGGCGCGGATCGCCTGCCTGAGCGCCGCCTCCAGCGCCTTGTCTTGCTGTTCACTGGCCATGGCTACTTTGCCTTGCCGGCTATTTTCTTCGCAGTTCAGAGTCATCAGGCCCTCTCGTGTTGCCGAACGCCGCAAAAAACAATGCCACCCGAAGGTGGCATTGATCTCAAACCAGACTGTCCGGCCGATCAGGCATAGACAGGGAAACGGCGGCAGATGTCCAGCACCTTCTCGCGAACGGTGGCCAGCACGGCGTCGTTGTCGTGGTTGTCCAGCACATCGCAGATCCAGTTGGTCAGCGCGATGGACTCGGCTTCCTTGAAACCACGGCGAGTGATGGCCGGGGTACCGATCCGCACACCCGAGGTGACGAAGGGGGAGCGCGGGTCGTTCGGCACCGAGTTCTTGTTGACGGTGATGTTGGCCTTGCCCAGCGCCGCATCGGCCTCTTTACCGGTCAGCTCGCGACCGATCAGGTCAACCAGCATGAGGTGGTTGTCGGTACCGCCGGAGACGATCTTGTAACCGCGCTCCATGAAGGTAGCGGCCATGGCCTTGGCGTTCTTGACGACCTGGGCCTGATATGTCTTGAACCCGGGCTCCAGTGCTTCCTTGAAGGCTACGGCCTTGCCGGCGATGACGTGCATCAACGGACCACCCTGACCACCCGGGAAGACGGCGGAGTTCAGCTTCTTGTACAGATCTTCGTCGTCGGCGGCGGAGAGGATCAGACCACCACGGGGACCGGCCAGGGTCTTGTGGGTGGTAGAGGTGACCACGTGGGCGTGGGGCACCGGGTTCGGGTAGACGCCCGCGGCAATCAGACCGGCCACGTGGGCCATGTCAACGAACAGCCAGGCACCGATCTTGTCGGCGATTTCGCGCATGCGGGCCCAGTCAACGATACCGGAGTAGGCGGAGAAGCCACCGATCATCATCTTCGGCTTGTGCTCGACGGCCAGGCGCTCCATCTCGTCGTAGTCGATCTTGCCGGACTCATCGATGCCGTAGGGGATGATGTTGTACAGCTTGCCGGAGAAGTTCACCGGGGAGCCGTGAGTCAGGTGGCCACCGTGGGCCAGGTTCATGCCCAGCACGGTGTCACCCGGCTGCAGCAGGGCCATGTAGACGGCGCTGTTGGCCTGGGAGCCGGAGTGCGGCTGCACGTTGGCGTAGGTGGCACCAAACAGTTCCTTGGCGCGCTCGATGGCCAGGGTTTCGACCACGTCGACGTACTCGCAACCACCGTAGTAACGCTTGGCCGGGTAGCCTTCAGCGTACTTGTTGGTCAACTGGGAGCCCTGGGCTTCCATGACACGGGGGCTGGTGTAGTTCTCAGACGCGATCAGCTCGATATGTTCTTCCTGACGACGGGTTTCGTCTGTGATGGCCTGCCACAGCTCTGGATCATAGCCGGCGATGGTCATGTCACGTTTCAACATCCGTTTATCTCCTGAAAATCGTTTGCGCGATAGGTGAAGTGGGCCCGCGCATTGTAACGTGAGCTGGATCAAAGAGACAGTCCAACCACCCAAAAACTTGTTTATAAAATGTAAAATACGTCGCAATTTTCGAAGCCGGACGCCCCTCTTTCCCCTTGCCTTCCACGGAGCCTGCGCCCCTTCCGTCGGCTCGGCCCCTCCTGGGGCGCCCGGCGAATCTGTCTGACCCGCCCTCCGAGTCCTCCCCATTGAAGGGCAAAACCAGAGCCAGATCATGGATATAGCATTTACTAACAGATAACATCTTTAGACGGCACCGCGGTTGCGAAGCCTGGCGAGTGGCCATGAGCTGACAACGGCAGGGTCCTTTGGCGCACAGGGTCACATCACAGCCCTGCGTGTGCCTCTCTCACCACAAGGGGGAACTCCACGATGGATCACCTGATGCTGTTTGTGATTGTCTCGGTCTTTGCCATCTTCTATTGGGTCTACTACACCGGCAGTCGCAAGGGCGCCTGCACCACCCGCTGGGAGACGCTGCCCACCCGGGAGCAATACCTGGCAGCCCACCCCGAGGCCATCGATGGTGACCTCATCTTCTGCATCCATTGCGGCCACCATCAGCAGCTCGAAGTGGGCGTGGTGCACCAGGCTGACTACCGGCGCCAGCACATCTGCCCCCGCTGCAAGCAGGCACTCTATCGGGACGAAATGTAAAGAGAGTACAGGCGGGTCAGCCGCAGGCGGCAGGTCAACCAGAGGCTCATGTCGGGGTCGTCAGGTGCTTCTCCTGCCACGCCTTCAGCATCGCCACCGCCGCATCAAACTCCCCGGCCAGCCCAGCCGGATCAGCGTCACCCGCCTCCAGGGCGGCGCACTGCGCGGCAAAGTCATCCAGCCCGAGCGCCAGGGCACTGCCCTTGAGCTTGTGGGCCATCCCCTTGCGTTCTTCCCCCTCGCACCGCACCAGTGCGGCCACCAGGGCCGCCCCCTGGGATTCAAACAATCCGATGAGCTGACGGATGCGCTGACTGCCGAGCAAGGCCAGGTCGGCGTCCAGCACGGGGTTGGCGACCCGGGGGGCGGGCTGACTGACAGTGCCCTCCCTCGTGCCCGGCAGGGCCTGCGCTGTCTCTATCTGGAACTGACGGTCTATGGCGCTGGCCAGCGCAGCCAGGCGTACCGGTTTGCCGACAAAGTCCGCAAAACCCGCCTCCAGACAGAGGCGGATATCCTCGGGGTACATCTGGGCCGAGATGGCGATGGCGGGCAGCGGCCGCTCGTGCACCTCCTCGCTGATGGCGGCCAGATCTTCGCGCAGCGTCATCCCGTCCATGTCGGGCAGGTTGATGTCGAGCAGCGCCAGCTCGAAGGGACGCTCGGTCACCCGCGCCAGTGCACTGCGACCATCTTCCGCCAGGGTGACGCGATGACCCAGGCGAGTCAGCATGCCGTGCGCCACCAGCCGGTTGATCTCGTTGTCTTCCACCAGCAGGATCTCGCGAGACTGGCCGAGGTGCAGCGGCTGGGCCGCAGCCGGCAGCTGGGCGGCCGAGCGTTGCAGGGGCAGACTGAAGCTGAAGTGGCAGCCCTCTCCGGGCTGGCTGGCGAGACGCAGATCTCCCCCCATGGCGGCCACCAGCTTGCGGCTGATGGCAAGCCCGAGTCCGGTGCCCCCCTGATGCCCCATGTCCCGCTTGCGCTGGCGGAACGCCTCGAACACCGCCTCCTGCTCATGTTCAGGAATGCCGGGGCCGGTATCGCTCACCACAAACAGGATGCAGGGCTCGGCGCAGGGGCCACCGCATGGGAGGGGGCTCACCTCGAGGCAGATCCGCCCCCTGGCGGTGAACTTGACCGCGTTGCCCAAGAGGTTCGCGAGCACCTGGCGCAGCTTGCCCAGATCCCCTTCCACCACGGGAGGCAGGGCGGGGGCGTATTCCAGCACCAGGGCCACTCCTCTGGCCTCTGCCTTGGGTCTGAACAGGGCACTCAGTTCATCGACCAGTTGATGCAGCGGGAAGGGTTCCCGGCGCGCCTCCACGTGGCCCGCCTCGATCTTGGAGTAATCGAGGATGTCGTTGAGGATCTCCAGCAAGGATTCGCCGCTGTGCTCTATGGCGGCGAGATAGCGCTGCTGGGTCTCGCTCAGGCTGGTATCCTCCAGCAGGGTCAGCCCCCCCAGAATGCCGTTCATGGGGGTGCGAATTTCGTGGCTCATTGTGGCGAGAAAGACCGACTTGGCCCGATTGGCCTGTTCCGCCTCGGCCCGTGCCTGCCGCTGCTTATCCACCTCTTCGTTGAGGCGCAGGTTGGCATGGCTAAGCTGACCGGTGCGCTCCTCGACCCGCGACTCCAGCTCGCGCTGATGGCGGCCCAGTTCGACCGCATTGTCACGAAACACCTGTAGGGCCCGGCCCAGCTCCGCCAGCTCATCGCGGCCCGCCCCGGCGATCGGCTCAAGGGGAGCCAGATCCCCGCGCGCCAACCGGCTCATCCCCTTCACCGCATGTTGCAGCGGCCAGACGATGCGGCCGTAGACCATGCGCCACATCAGCAGCATCAGCAGCACCAGGGTAAGCAGACCTATCCCCATCAGGGCCTGCTCCAACAACTTGAGGCGCTGGCTTAACGCCTGCTGGCTCTCTCCCAGGGAGTCGCGGGCGCGGTTGACCAAGTCACCCACCTGCTGGTTGAGGCTGCTCATCAAGGCCTCATTGGCGCTGGCCAGCACCCGCAGCGCCTCCCCCTTGCCGAGCCAGTCACTGCGCAGCTGCACCAGCTTGTCGCTCTGCGCCAACACGTTCAGCGCCTGCTCCACCGCCTGCCGGCGGGCCGGATCGGTCACCGCCCTGGCCCGCAGTTGCAAGATGGCCAGCTCCCGCTGCCCCTCCTGCAACAGCATTTGCAATTGTTCCTGCCGTTCGCTGCGCCAGATCTCCTCGATGCGCTGCTGCTGCATCAAAGTACGATGACGCAGTTCGGTCATCTGCTCCAGCCAGTCGAGATCCTGCTCCAGCAGGCGGTCCAGCGTCCGTGCTGCCAGCCCCCCTTGCTGTTGATAGAGGGAGCCCAGTCCCGCCACCATCACGGTTTCGGCGTTCTCCATCTGGCTGCGCGCCAGCTCGGCGATCTGCCCGGCCGCCGCCACCAGACGGGCCCGCTGCGCCTCGCCCTGCGCCATCAAGGTCAGTCGCTCTCCCACCAGCCAGCCCTGCTGACCCAGATTGCCGATGATGCTCTGGCTGAGCTGATCGAGGGTTGTTGAACCCTGCCCACGGCCAAGTAGTGCCAGCACCTGCTGAAGCTGTTGTCCCTGCAGGGTAAGCAAGCGCCCCTGATGCTCCCGCTCCTGCTCGCTGGTCGCGGTGGCCAGCAGCCGCGACGCGCTCTGGATCTCGCCGCTGAGGCGAGAGAGCGTGCGCGCCAGCTCCTGGTCGGCCAGGGTCTGCTGCACTCCTTGCTCCAGCTGGCGCAGATGGCTAAGCCCCACCCAGCCCAGCAGGGAGGCACTCAGGGTCAGCAACGCCATCAGGGAGAAGGCCAGCAGCAACTTGCCACCCAGGCCGGAAAAGATTCTCACGCTCAGCACCTTGGTTGTGGTCGGCTTTGACCGGATAATATGGCCCAACACTTTAACAAAACCCCTGACCATGCGAAGCGTCTATCTCTCCCTGCTGTTGCTTATGTGGTTGCTCACGCTTCCTCGCACCGCCCTCGCCTTTGCAGTCGATCTCTGGCCTGGCGGCGAATTCAGCGGCCAGCCGGTGCGCCAGCAGTGGCCGGAACCTTCCGCCACAACCAAACCGCTAACCCTCTGTGCCCTCTACCCCCATCTGCGCGACGCCTATTGGCTGTCGGTCAATCAGGGCATGGTGGAAGAGGCGAAACGGCTGGGGGTCAAATTGCAGATCCACGAAGCGGGGGGCTACGGCGCCCTCGTCGAGCAGCGCCAGCAGTTGCAGCGGTGCGTGCAGGAAGGCAGCGACGCCATCTTGCTCGGCGCGGTGAGCTATCAGGGCTTGAGCGAGGCAATCAAGGCCACGCCGCTGCCGGTCTTTGGGTTGGTCAACGATCTGCCCACCGGTCTGGTGCAAGCCAAGGTGGGGGTCTCCTGGTACCAGATGGGCTGGCAGATTGGCCACTGGCTGGCGCAGCGCCACCCCGCAGGCAGCAAGCCGGTCTCGGTCGCCCTCTTCCCCGGCCCGCAGGCGAGCGGCGGCAACAACTTCGTCGAGCCGGGCTTTGCCGACGCCATCAAGGGGAGCGCCATCAAGCTGGTCACCACCGAGCGCGGCGACAACAGCCGGGAAATCCAGCGCACTCTGGTGCAGCAGACTCTGGCCCGCTATCCCGACTTCGACTATCTGGTGGGGGGCGCCATCGCCGCCGAAGTGGCGGTCAACGAGCTGGCGCAGCGCCATCTCGACAGGCCCCAAGTGCTGAGCACCTACTTCAGTCACGGGGTACAGCGTGGCCTGCGCCGGGGCAAGATCCTGGCCGCCAACAGCGATCAGATGCGGCTGCAGGGGCGTCTTGCGGTCGCTCAGGCGGTCTGCCTTCTGCAACACCCAGATGCCAGTGCCGAGCAGTGCCCACGGGTGATGGGGCCACCCATTCTGACGCTGTCTGCGCCACTGGCCGACCCCGCAAATTCCCTCTCGGATGGTGCCTTTCGCCCCGTTTATCGGGTCGAATAGCATCAACATCCGCTAACCACACTCAAGGAGAAGAGATGAAAGTGTTACATGCCAGCTGCCTGTGCGGCGCCGTTGCCCTGACCCTGCCGGATCAATTCGACTATATGGGTAACTGCCACTGCAGCGAATGCCGCAAGTTTTCAGGGGGAGATTACGCCTCGGTCGGCGGACTGGATGGCAACAAGGTCACCATCGTAAAGGGCATTGATGCCATCAGCCGCTACCAGAAATCGGCAGAGACCACCCTGGCGTTCTGTCGTCACTGCGGCTCCAGCCTGTTCAGCCAGAAGAGCAGCAGCGGCAAGATCAACCTGCGCCTCGGGGTGCTGGACGATGTGCCAAGCCAGCGACCCGCATTTCATATCTTTGTCGGCTCCAAGGCACCCTGGCACCAGATTGGCGACGACTGCCCGCAATTTGATACCCGCCCGCCGGTCTGATCCTCGCGCCTTACACAGGCCAATGCCACCACGCCGGAGTCAGGAGGCTATCTCGCCGGCAAACAGATAGCCTTCACCATGGACGGTGACAAACAGCTGGGGATCCCGGGGATCTGCTTCCATCTTGCCGCGCAGCCGCCGGATCAACACGTCTATGGTGCGATCGCTCGGGCCATCGCCGCGATGGCTGATAAGGGTCAGGATCCGCTCCCGGCTCAGCACCCGCCCGGCATGGGCGACAAAGGCCACCAGCACTTCATATTCGGCCTTGGTCAGGCGCACCGGCACCCCGTCCTTGCTGAGCTGGCGGCGGGGAATATCAAAACGCCAGGGGCCAAAGCGCACCGCATCGTCGGTCGTCTCGGGTTCACTCGGGGCGGCGGCCAACGAGATCCGCCACAGCAGATTCTTGACCCGCACCAGCAACTCCCGCAGCTCGAACGGCTTGGTGACATAGTCGTCGGCCCCCATCTCGAGGCCGACAATCTTGTCCACCGCATCGCTGCGGCCGGTGACCAGAATGATCCCCACCGTGCTGCGCGCCCGCAGTTCACGGGTCAACAGCAGACCATCTTCCCCCGGCAGGTTGATATCCAGCATCACCAGATCGACCGTCTGCTCCGCCAGCACGGCGCGCATCTCCTGACCGTTTTCGACCGCAGTCACCCGATAGCCCTCCCGCTCGAAATAGCCGGTCAGCTTCTCGCGGGTCACCGCATCATCTTCAACAACCAGAATGTGGTAGCGCATGGGCAGGGTTCACGATGGTCGACAAGGGAGGATTATTCTATTCACATTTTGTCATAAATACCCCTATTTCATTAATTTGTGGCGGCAGCCCTGTTCACAACGCCTCCCTATCATGGCCCCCATCAAAAAAGTGATGTGAGAGAGCATGATGAAAAAACTGTGGCACTTCCTGCGCACCCCCAGCCGTCGCTGGTCGGTACTGGCGCTGCTTCTGGTGGGCGTCGGCGTCACCCTCGCGGGCACCGTCGGCCTGCACTATGGCTTTGAGAAAACCAGCAGCCTCGAATTCTGCATCTCCTGCCACTCCATGAAAGACACCGTCTATCCGGAGTACAAGGAGTCCATCCACTTCAAGAATGCCTCCGGGGTACAGGCGGTCTGCACCGACTGTCACCAGCCGAAGGATTTCGTCGGCAAGGTGGCCCGCAAGATGGAGGCGGCCAACGACCTCTATCAGGAGTACATCGGCCACAGCATCGACACCCAGGAGAAGTTCGAGGACCGGCGCCTGCATCTGGCCGAGAAGGTGTGGGCCCGGATGAGCCGCCAAAACTCCAAGACCTGCAAGTCCTGCCACAGCTACGACAACATGGATCACGCCAAGCAGTCCCCGGCGGCAGCGCTGGAGATGAAAGATGCGGCGGCGAAGAACATGAACTGCATCGAGTGCCACAAGGGCATCGCCCACGAGTTGCCCAACATGGCGGGGGGCTTCCGTGCCACCTACGCCACCCTGGCCAGCGAAGCCCAGCAGGCGCCAGCCGGCGACACCCTCTACACCCTGGGTGAAAAAGACCTCTACGCCAGCGAGCAGAGCACTGATCCCGTCGGCAAGCTGCTACCCGCCTCCCGCATCGAGGTGGTGGCCCGCAGCGGCGATCGCCTCAAGGTGACCATCGAAGGGTGGCGCGAGCGCGAAGGCAGGGGCCGGGTGCTAAGCGAATACATGGGCAAGCGGGTATTCGTGGCCACAGTCCGTGACGAGCTGAAAGCAAGCGAGAAGGTGCTCAAGCAGGAGACCGACAGCGCCACCCATATCCAGTGGGAGCAGGTGCAGGTTCAGGCCTGGGTCGATGGCAAGGGGCTCGAGCCCTCCCTCAAGCCCATCTGGGATTACGCCGGCGAGATGTACAAGTCCACCTGCAACTCCTGCCACGGCGCGCCGGATCCGGCCCACTTCACCGCCAATGGCTGGATCTCGGGGCTCAAGGCGATGTCAGCCTACTACCGCCTCAGCAAGGAAGAGGAGCGCACCCTGCTCAAATATCTGCAGAACCATGCCGCCGACACCGGTGGTCAGGGCAGCCACTAATTCCGGATTCGAGTTCCGGATCCGAGAGAGGAATAACAAGATGATCAACATTTCCCGTCGTGGTTTTCTGGGTGGCTTGCTGGCCAGCGGCGCCTCAGCCCTGATCGGCCCCTCCCTGCTCGGTCGCGCCGTGATGGCCGCCGAATCCGGCGACAAGCTGGTACAGTCCGGCTCCCACTGGGGCGCCTTCCGTGCCCGGGTGGTGGACGGTCGCTGGGTCGAGACCCTGCCGTTCGAACATGACAAACACCCCACCGAGATGCTCAAGGCCTTGAGTGAGGTGGTCTACAACCCCTCCCGCATCCGCTATCCCATGGTGCGGCTGGACTGGCTGCGCAAGGGCCACCAGTCCGACACCAGCGAACGCGGCCAGAACCGCTTCGTGCGGGTGACCTGGTCACAGGCGCTGGACTTTTTCTATCACGAGCTGGAGCGGGTGCAGAAAACCCATGGTCCGAGCGCCCTCTATGCCGGTCACTCCGGCTGGCAGTCGGTGGGCAAGCTGCACTCCGCTGGCGCCATGCTGGGGCGCGCCATGAACCTGCACGGCACCTATCTGGCCAAGGCGGGCGACTACTCCACCGGCGCCGCCCAGGTGATCCTGCCTCACGTGGCGGGGGCCATGGAGGTGTACGAGCAACAGACCTCCTGGCCGCTGGTGCTTGAACACAGCAAGACCATAGTCATCTGGGGCTCCGATCCCATCAAGAACCTGCAAGTGGGCTGGCTGGTGCCGGATCACAGCGTCTACGACTACTGGGCACAGCTCAAAGAGAAGGTGGCCAGGGGCGAGATCCGGGTGATCAGCGTCGATCCGGTCAAGTCCAAGACCCAGAAGTACCTCAATTGCGATCAGGTGACCCTGAACCCGCAGACCGACGTGCCCCTGATGCTGGGCATAGCCCACACCCTCTACAGCGAGAAGCGCCACGACGAGGCGTTTCTGAAGAACTACACCACCGGCTTTGACAAGTTCCTGCCCTACCTGCTGGGCGAGAGCGACGGTCAGGTGAAGGATGCCGAGTGGGCGGCCGCCATCTGTGGCGTGCCTGCCGACCGCATTCGCGAGCTGGCCCGCGCCATGAGCAGTGGCCGCACCCAGCTCATCGGCGGCTGGTGTGTGCAGCGCATGCACCACGGCGAGCAGTACGCCTGGATGCTGGTGGTACTGGCCTCGATGATTGGCCAGATCGGCCTGCCGGGGGGCGGTTACGGCTTTGGCTGGCACTACAACGGTGCCGGCACCATCACCTCCAGCGGCCCCATCATGTCCGGTTTCAGCTCCGTCATTCCCGGGGTCAAACCGCTCCATGACGGCGACTGGAAGGGTTACTCCAAATTCATTCCGGTGGCCCGTTTCGTCGACTGCATCCTCAATCCGGGCAAGACCATCGCCTTCAACGGCCAGACCATCACCTACCCCCACATGAAGATGGCGGTGTTCTGCGGCAACAACCCCTTCCACCACCAGCAGGATCGCAACAAGATGGTGGCCGCCTGGCGCAAGCTGGAAACCGTGGTCAGCATCGATCACCAGTGGACCGCCAGTTGCCGCTTCGCCGACATAGTGCTGCCCGCCACGACGACCTATGAGCGGGATGACATCGAGCAGTGGGGATCCCACTCCAACGCCGGCATCCTGGCCATGTACAAGGTGGTGGAGCCGCTGTTCGAGGCGCGCGATGACTACGACATCTTCGCCGATCTCTGCCGCCGCTTCGGTCGCGAGGCCGAGTTCACCGGCGGCAAGAGCAAGCTGGAATGGATCCAGAGCATCTATGACGACGCCCGCCTGCAGGGTCGCGGTATAGGCATCCGTCTGCCCCGTTTCAGCCAGTTCTGGCACGGCGAAGGATTCGTCACCTTCCCGGCGGGCCAGCCCTGGGTACGCCACGCCTCGTTCCGTCAGGAGCCGGATCTGGAACCGCTCGGTACCCCTTCCGGTCTCATCGAAATCTACTCCAAGACCATCGCCGACTACGGCTATGGGGATTGCCCGGGCCACCCGGTCTGGATAGAGCCCTACGAGCGCTCCCACGGCGGGCCGGGCAGCAAGCAATACCCGCTGCACCTGCAATCCTGTCACCCGGACAAGCGGCTGCACAGCCAGCTCTGCTCCTCCGACAACTACCGTGCCAGCTACACGGTGCAGGGTCGCGAGCCCGTCTACATGAGCCCGCAGGATGCCAGGGCGCGCGGCCTCAAGGACGGGGATCTGGTGCGGGTGTTCAACGGTCGTGGTCAGGTGCTGGCCGGTCTGGTGGTGAGCGAGGACTACGCCCCTGGCGTGGTCAGGATCCAGGAGGGCGCCTGGTATGGCCCCCAGGAGGGCGGCAAGGTCGGCACCCTCTGCACCTATGGGGATCCCAACGTACTGACCGCCGACATCGGCTCCTCCAGCCTGGCGCAGGCCACCACGGCCCATACAGCCCTGGTGGAGATCGAGAAGTTCAGTGGCGAGGCGCCCGCCGTCACCGCCTTCGGCGCGCCTGAGTCGGCCAAGGGAATAGACCCCATGTTCCCTGCGCTCTGACCCCGGGGGGACGAAAGCGCCCCCTTGAGTTTCCTTTATTTTTAAAGTCGTTAGAATCGGGAGCCATCAAGGCTCCCGATTGCCATCCACGGAGGATAAATGCAGGAATTCATGGCTACCAGCGAACGCCGGGCCCAACTCTACTGGTGGTTCTCCACCCTGTTTGCCGCCGAACTCAGTGATGAACAGATCGCCGAATATGACACCTATGACGTGCGAAGCTTCCTGAAAAGCCTCTCCACTCTGGATCCCATGCGCGAGGCCGTGGCCGAACTCAACGACGCCATCGCCCGCCTGCTGGTGCGCACCGATCGCCAGCTGGAGCTCGCCGCCGACTTCGCCGGCCTGTTCCTGGTGGATCCCAAGCAGGGGGCCCTGCCCTACGAATCGCTCTACCGGGGCGAAGCCAAGCTGCTGATGCAGGCCCCCATGGCCGAGATGCAGGCCCGCCTCGATCGCCTCGGCATCAATGTCAGCGACAAGTACCAGGAGCCCGCCGACCATCTGGCCATCGAGCTGGATCTGATGGGCAACCTCATCATCCACGCGGCGGAAGCGACCACGGCCGCCCAGCGGGAGAGCTGGCTCGGGGAGCAGGAAGCCTTGCTGCACGAACACCTGCTGGCCTGGTTCCCGCGCTTCGAGGCCGCCTGTCGCGCGGCTGACCAGTTTGGCTTCTACGGCGCCAGCGCCCGTCTGCTGGGAGTCTTCCTCACCATGGATGCCAACTACCTCAGCCTGGTCAAGCCGGCGCAGTCCGCCGACTAAGCCTCGCATGAAGACAGCCCTGCTTCTCATTGCATGCTGGCTGCTGGCCCTGATCCCGCTGGATCAGGGCCTCACCCCCCTCGCCGTCCTGCTGTTTCACCCTGACAGGGAACTGTACGGCGCCGCCCAGCTGACCGGCTTTGGCGGCATACTGCTCACCCTCTACCTCGCCAATCTCGGGGTCGAAGTGGTGCTGCGCCGCCGCTTCCAGATAGCGGGCATGCTCACCCTGCTGGTGGCCTGGATCGGCTTCATCAACAGCAGCGGCAGCGAGTCACACTTCCTGCTGCTCTACCTGCTGGCCCTGCCGTTCCACCTGCTCGGCTGGCTGGTGCTGGTGCGCGGCATTCAGGCATTCGGCCGCCAGAAAGGCTGACATCCCGTTGATTTAACATCATTCCCAGACTTTCCCTCCCCCTTAAAACTTCCTGCCATACTGACACAGTCGTCTAAATGACAAAGAAATCAATTCAGGAGCCTCCATGGAAAAAGTGCTACCCGAATCGGTTCAGACACTGCATTTGTCAGGCCCGTTATCCCTTCATGAATGGCAACAACTGTTCGAGCTGGCACCCTTTGGGATAGGGGTCTTCGATCGTGAATTCAGGTGCCGCGGCGTCAACGGGATCTTCACCGAGCTGAGCGGTCTGGCGCAGGAGGATCACCTCGGCAAGACGCTGTTTGACATCACGCCCGCCCAGGGCCCCCTGCTGCGCCTCCAACTTCAGCAATGGCTAGGTGACACGCCGCGCGCCGAGCTGGATCTGGGCACTGTCCATGTCTCCCGCCCCGGCGGGCCAAGGCGCTGGCAGCTGAGCTGCAGCCCCCTGATGGACGCCGCAGGGAGCTTCAATGGCATCTTTCTCATCGCCCGCGATCTCACCCAGGATCCCCGCGCCTACCTGGGCGTGACCCGCTTCACCGGGGAGATCCAGGAGACCAACAGCCAGCACGCACAGCGGCTCTACCAGGCGGAAGCCAGGCTCCACCACCTCTCCTATCACGACCCCCTCACCGATCTTGGCAACCGCAACCTGTTGCAGGAGCGGCTCGATCTGGAGATAGAGACGGCCCGCCTGAACAAGCAGGCCCTCGCCCTGCTGTTCATCGATCTCGACGGCTTCAAGCTGATCAACGACAACCTGGGACACAGCGCCGGGGATCTGCTGCTCAAGCTGCTGGCACAGCGCATCCGCCACAGCCTGCGCCCGGGGGATCTCGCCACCCGGCTCGGTGCAGACGAGTTCCTGGTGCTGCTTCCCGACATCCGGCAGCCCCAGGATCTGGTGGGGCTGATCGAGCGGCTGCAACACAGGCTCCACGATCCGACCGAGATCGGGCAGGAGCGGGTGCGGCTCTCCGCCATCATCGGCATCGCCCTCTACCCGGATCATGGCCTGACCCCGGATAGCCTCATCAGCGCGGCGGACAATGCCATGCACGAGGCCAAGCGCCGGGGCCGCAACGGCTACCTGTTCTACTCCCCCGACATGATGGCGCAGATGAGAGAGCGCATGGCCCTCGAGCAGGGGCTGCTCAAGGCCATGGAGCAGCAGCAATTCCGCCTGCTGTACCAGCCCATGACGGATCTGGCCGATGACAGCCTCAGCGGCCTCGAGGCCCTGGTGCGCTGGCAGCACCCCAGCGAGGGCATGATCTCTCCCGCCCGCTTCATTCCGGTAGCCGAGGAGTGCGGCCTGATAGAGCAGTTGGGGGAGTGGGTGATGCGCACCGCCTGCCAGCAGGGACAGCGGTGGCTGGCGGAGGGGTTTGCCGTGCCCAGGCTCTCCGTCAATGTGTCGGTCAGGGAGATGCGCTCCCCCGACTATGTGGACAGGGTCACCGCCATCCTGGCGCAGACCGGCTTCCCGGCGGAGCGGCTGGAGATAGAAGTCACCGAGAGCATCATCCAGAGCGTGGATCAGAGCCTGCACCTCTTTACTCGCCTCAAGGCGCTGGGAGTGCAGATCGCCATCGACGACTTCGGTACCGGCTTCTCCTCCCTGAGCCTGCTCAAGAGCCTGCCCATCGATCGCATCAAGATAGACAGGGCCTTCGTGCAGGCGCTGCCCGACGACAAGCACAGCCGGGAGCTGTGCCGCACCATCGTCAGCTTGGCCGACAGCCTCGGCATGGCGGTCACGGCGGAAGGCATAGAAACCCAGCCCCAGCGCCAGTTCTTGCAGTCTCTGCGCTGCGAGGAGGGTCAGGGCTACCTGTTCAGCCACCCCCTGTCCCAACCCCACATGACCTCCATGCTCGCCCCCCAGCGCTGACGGCGAGCCGAAAGGGACCCCATGAAGAAGGGAGCGCCAGGCTCCCTTCTCTTTACTCCCTTCCGCTTGCTCCCGTCAGGGGCCGCTCAGAGGTACCCCTCCTCCTCGCGTCGCTATCCAAAAGTCTAATTGCCCTCCCGTGCCAAAGGTATAAGTTGTTACTCAATCATTACAAAAATGTATTTACAGGAGTGAGAGATGAGCGAGAGCAAGGTCTATCCGGTCAAGGCCCACATAGGTAGCGACGCCCTGCTGGACAAGGAAGGTTATGAAGCCATGTACCTGGCGTCGGTACAGAACCCGGACGCCTTCTGGGGTGAGCAGGGCAAAATCCTCGACTGGATGACCCCCTACACCCGCGTCAAGAACACTTCCTACGATCCGGGCCACGTCTCCATCAAGTGGTACGAGGATGGCCTGCTCAACGTGTCGGCCAACTGCCTGGATCGCCATCTGGCCCAGCGCGGCGACAAGGTCGCCATCATCTGGGAAGGGGACAACCCGGCCGAGGATCGCAAGCTGACCTATCGCGAGCTGCACGGCGAGGTGTGCAAGTTTGCCAACGTGCTCAAAGCCCAGGGGGTCAAGCGCGGTGACATGGTCTGTCTCTACATGCCCATGGTGCCGGAAGCGGCCATCGCCATGCTGGCCTGTACCCGCATCGGCGCCGTGCACAGCATCGTCTTCGGCGGCTTCTCGCCGGAGGCCCTCTCGGGTCGTATCATCGACTCGGGCTCCTCCATCGTCATCACCGCCGATGAAGGCCTGCGCGGCGGCCGCCCCATTCCCCTCAAGAAGAATGTGGACGAGGCGCTCACCCACCCTGATACCAAGGTCAACAAGGTCATCGTGCTCAAGCGCACCGGCGGCAAGGTCGCCTGGCATGACCACAGGGACATCTGGTGGCACGACGCCGTCGCCGCCGCCAGCCCTGATTGCCCGCCCGAGGCCATGAGCGCCGAGGATCCCCTGTTCGTGCTCTACACCTCGGGCTCCACCGGCAAGCCCAAGGGGGTGCTGCACACCACGGGCGGCTATCTGGTCTATGCCGCCCTCACCTTCAAGTACGTGTTCGACTATCACGAAGAGGACATCTACTGGTGTACCGCCGATGTGGGCTGGGTCACCGGTCACTCCTATCTGGTCTACGGGCCGCTCGCCAACGGCGCCACCACCCTGATGTTCGAGGGGGTGCCAAACTACCCGGCCACCAACCGCATGAGCCAGGTGGTGGACAAGCACCAGGTCAGCATCCTCTATACCGCACCCACCGCCATCCGCGCCCTGATGGCCAAGGGCAAGGAGGCCATTGAGGGCACCTCCCGCACCAGCCTGCGCATCATGGGATCTGTGGGTGAACCCATCAACCCGGAAGCCTGGGAGTGGTACTACCGCACCATAGGGGACGAGCGCTGCCCCATCGTCGACACCTGGTGGCAGACCGAGACAGGCGGCATCCTCATCAGCCCGCTGCCCGGCGTCACCGCCCTCAAGCCCGGCTCCGCCACCCGTCCCTTCTTCGGGGTACAGCCTGCTCTGGTAGACAACCTGGGTGAGCCGCTGGAGGGCGCCACCGAGGGCAACCTGGTGATCACCGACTCCTGGCCTGGCCAGATGCGCACCGTGTTCGGCGATCACGAGCGCTTCGAGCAGACCTACTTCTCCACCTTCCCGGGCCGCTACTTCACAGGCGACGGCGCCCGTCGCGACGAGGATGGCTACTACTGGATCACCGGTCGGGTGGATGATGTACTGAACGTCTCCGGCCACCGCATGGGCACCGCCGAAATCGAGTCGGCCCTGGTGGCCCATCCCAAGATCGCCGAGGCGGCGGTGGTGGGCGTGCCGCACGAGATCAAGGGTCAGGGCATCTACGCCTATGTCACCCTGATCGCCGGGGAGGAGCCGAGCCGCGAGCTGCATAAAGAGGTGAAGGAGTGGGTGCGCAAGGAGATCGGCTCCATCGCCACCCCGGACGTGATCCACTGGGCCGAGGGGCTGCCCAAGACCCGTTCCGGCAAGATCATGCGCCGTATCCTGCGCAAGATCGCCACCGGCGAGACCGACAGCCTGGGGGATATCTCCACCCTGGCGGATCCGGGCGTCGTGGACAAACTTATCCGCGAGAAGTCGGAAGCGGCCTGAGTCCTTCCCCTCTCACAACAAAGCCGGCCTTGTGCCGGCTTTGTTGTATCTGGAAAGCCCAAAGAGGCGGACACTGCGGCAGAGCGGCGCTGCGCGCCAACATGCTCAATAAATGGCCAGATGTAGAGATTAGACCAGTAAAATGCTGCTAATTTTCACGAAATCAATATAATTGCGAAATCTGTGTGCCAGGGCACACCGAATTGTGCAGAAAGTGGCTAGATTTTTGGTGGTCCACAGATAGCTGATAGATAGCAGCATAATCATCGAGGATGTACTCAATATGTCGCAACATCACCGAATCCTCCTGCTCAATGGCCCGAACCTGAATCTGCTGGGCAAGCGGGAGCCGGGCATCTACGGCAGCAAGACGCTCGATGAGATCGTCGCCGATCTGACCCAGCACGCCAACGAACTCGGTGTCACCCTGGAACACCTGCAATCCAATGCCGAACATGAGTTGGTCGGCCGCATCCATCAGGCCATGGGCCAAGTGGATTTTATCATCATCAACCCGGCCGCCTTCACCCACACCAGTGTCGCCCTGCGCGATGCCCTGCTGGGCGTGGCCATCCCCTTTATCGAGGTTCACCTGTCAAACGTTCATGCCAGGGAACCCTTCCGCCATCACTCCTATCTGTCTGATGTCGCCAAAGGGGTCATTTGTGGGCTGGGTGCCGATGGCTACCAATTCGCTTTAACCGCGGCCGTGCATCAGTTGCGCGCGGCTTGATAATCACTGATCAGATAAAGAAGAAAGAGAATGCTAATGGATATCCGCAAAATCAAGAAGCTGATTGAACTGGTTGAAGAGTCCGGCATCGCCGAGCTGGAAATCTCCGAAGGGGAAGAGTCCGTTCGCATCAGCCGCAATTTCTCCGGCCAGGTTAGCGTTGCCCCGCAGATGATGATGCAGCCGGCGCAGGTTCAACATGCTGCCGCGCCGGTCGCCGCTGCCGCCCAGGCCGCCGCCCCTGCTGCCGATGCCGCCCCGAGTGGCCATCTGATGCGCTCCCCCATGGTCGGCTCCTTCTACCGCTCCTCCAGCCCGGAAGCCAAGCCGTTCGTGGAAGTCGGTCAACACGTCAATGTCGGCGATACCCTGTGCATCGTCGAAGCCATGAAAATGATGAACCAAATCGAGTCTGACAAGGCCGGTGTGATCAAAGCGATCCTGGTTGAAAATGGTCAGGCCGTCGAATTTGACGAGCCGCTGTTCATCATCGAATAAGGGAAGACGCCACCCATGTTGGACAAAGTAGTCATCGCCAACCGCGGTGAAATTGCCCTGCGGATCCTGCGCGCCTGCAAAGAGCTCGGGATCAAGACAGTGGCCGTTCACTCCACTGCCGATCGGGAGCTCAAGCATGTGCTCCTGGCCGACGAAACCATCTGTATCGGCAAACCCGCCAGCGGTGAGTCCTACCTCAACGTGCCGGCCATCATCGCCGCCGCCGAGGTGACCGGTGCCGTCGCCATCCACCCGGGCTACGGCTTCCTCTCCGAGAACGCCGACTTTGCCGAAGTGGTCGAAAAATCCGGCTTCATATTCATCGGCCCGCGCGCCGAGACCATTCGCCTGATGGGTGACAAGGTTTCCGCCATCGAAGCGATGAAGAAGGCGGGCGTGCCCTGCGTACCCGGCTCCGACGGCCCGGTGGACAACGATGCCAAGCGCAACGCCACCATTGCCAAGCGGATCGGCTACCCCGTGATCATCAAGGCCGCCGGTGGCGGTGGTGGTCGTGGCATGCGCGTGGTGCGCAACGAGTCGGAGCTGGCCGCCGCCATCGCCCTGACCAAATCCGAAGCGGGCCAGTTCTTCAAGAACGACATGGTCTACATGGAGAAATACCTGGAGAACCCGCGCCACATCGAGATCCAGGTGCTGGCTGACGGCCAGGGCACCGCCCTCTATCTGGGTGAGCGCGACTGCTCCATGCAGCGTCGTCACCAGAAGGTGGTGGAAGAGGCGCCGGCACCCGGCATCACCGAAGAGATGCGCAAGTTCATCGGTGAGCGCTGCGTGCGCGCCTGTCTCGAAATCGGCTACCGCGGTGCGGGCACCTTCGAGTTCCTGTACGAGAACGGCGAGTTCTACTTCATCGAGATGAACACCCGGATCCAGGTCGAGCACCCGGTCACCGAGATGGTCACCGGTGTGGATCTCATCAAGGAGCAGCTACGCATCGCCGCCGGCCAGCCCCTGTCGATCACCCAACAGGACATCCGCATCCGTGGCCATGCCATCGAGTGCCGGATCAACGCCGAAGACCCGGCCACTTTCATGCCGTCTCCTGGCCTCATCCAGCGCTTCCACGCGCCGGGCGGTCTGGGCGTGCGTTGGGAATCCCACATCTATGCGGGTTACAAGGTGCCGCCCTACTACGACTCCATGATCGGCAAGCTGATCTGTTACGGCGAGAACCGTGACATCGCCATCGCCCGCATGCGTCACTCTCTCGACGAGCTGGTGGTGGAAGGGATCAAGACCAACATCGCCCTGCAAAAAGAGATCATGAAGGACGAGAACTTCCAGCACGGTGGCACCAACATCCACTACCTGCACAAGAAGTTGGGTCTGTAAAAGACGCTTTAGCAGAGCGCGTTCGGTCCCTCGGGATCGACAGCGAAAAAAGGGCCATGGCGACATGGCCCTTTTTTGTTATCCTTGCGCCCCTCAAAATTGTCGGAGGCCAAGGTGAATCGTTTCGCGCTCGCCCGTCGGGAAGCAGCCCTCTGCCTGCTGCTGACCCTGCTTTACTTCGTTGCCTGGTATGGCTCGGCGTACTTCGTTCCCGAGACGCTCGAGCTCTGGAATATGCCGCTCTGGTTTCTGCTCAGCTGCATCCTGATGCCACTGCTGTTTATCGGCCTCTGCGCGCTCATGGTGGATCGCCTGTTCGTCGACATTCCTCTCGACCCCGAGGAACCTCCTCATGACTCCTGAGCCGCGTACTGAACCCATGACGGATCCCCGGTTTGCCGACGCCCCGCTGGACACCCAGGAGTCCCCCCATGAATCTTGAGTTGATGCTGCCGCTCTTCGTCTATCTGGTGCTGGTGCTCGGGGTCGGCTTCTGGGCCGGTCGCCACCGTGCCGGGGGTGACTTCGTGCAGGAGTACTTCATCGGCAACCGCAGCATGGGCGGTCTGGTGCTGGCCATGACGCTGGTAGCCACTTACACCTCGGCGTCTTCCTTCATCGGCGGGCCCGGTGCCGCCTACAAGATAGGCCTGGGCTGGGTGCTGCTGGCGATGATCCAGCTACCCACCGTCTGGCTCACCCTGGGGGTGCTTGGCAAGAAGTTCGCCATCATCGCCCGCCGGGTCAATGCGGTGACCATCAACGACATGCTGTGGGCCCGCTACCGCAGCAAGTGGGTGGTGGTGCTGGGCTCGGTGACCATCATCCTCGCCTTCATCGCGACCATGGTGGTGCAGTTCATCGGCGGCGCCCGCCTGCTGGAGACGGCAACCGGCCTCAGCTACCAGCAGGGGCTCTTCCTGTTTGCCAGCTGCGTGCTGCTCTACACGGTGATCGGCGGCTTTCGCGCCGTGGTGATGACCGACGCCCTGCAAGGGATCATCATGCTGATCGGCACCGGCGCCCTGCTGGCCGGGATCCTGATCGCCGGTGACGGCCTGCCGAACCTCATCCACCAGCTCAAGGTAATCGATCCCAAGCTGGTGAGCCCGACCGGCGCCGGTGACATGCTGACCCAGCCCTTCATGTTGAGCTTCTGGATCCTGGTCTGCGTCGGTGTGGTGGGGCTGCCCCACTCGGCCCTGCGCTGCTTCGGCTATCGGGACAGCAAGGCGCTACACCGGGGCATCCTCATCGGCACCGTGGTCAGCGCGCTGCTGATGCTGGGCATGCACCTCGCAGGTGCCCTGGGCCGCGCCATCCTGCCCGGCATGGACAGCCCGGACAAGATCATGCCCTCCCTGATGATGGAAGTGCTGCCCCCCTGGCTGGCGGGGGTCTTCCTGGCGGCCCCCATGGCGGCCATCATGTCCACCATCGACTCCCAGCTGATCCAGGCTTCGGCGACCCTGGTCAAGGATCTCTACCTCAACTACCTCAATCCTCGCCAAGAGAAGCTGGAGGTGCGCATTCCCAGGCTCTCCCTGCTCTGCACCCTGATCCTCGGCACCCTGGTGCTGCTGGCGGCGCTGCAGCCCCCCGAGATGATCATCTGGCTCAACCTGCTCGCCTTCGGCGGCCTGCAGGCGGTCTTCCTCTGGCCCCTGGTGCTCGGCCTCTACTGGTCGCGGGCCAACGGCCCGGGGGCGCTGGCCAGCATGGTGTCAGGCATTGTCTGCTACGGGGCCTTGAGTCAGTGGGGGATCAAGCTGGCCGGCCTGCACGCCATAGTGCCTAGCCTGGGACTCGGCCTCGCGGCCTTCATCCTGGTCAGCCTGCTGACCCCGGCCCCGGATCAGTCGGTTCGCCGATTGTTTGATCAGAAATAAGAAAGGGGCCAATAAAGGGACTCGCACCTATTCCCAAATGGGTGCGAGTGAGTAAAATGTGCGCCACGTCACAAAATACCGCGCCCTTATGCCAGTTCAGAACGCCAGAAAGATCCTGACCCAGTCCCTGCAACGGCTCGGTTATGCCCTGTTGCTGCCCGTCTCCATCCTGCCGCTGGCGGCCCTGCTCTATCGGCTCGGCCAGCCGGACGTGCTGGATCTGGCGGTGCTCTCCCTGGCCGGACGCGCCCTGTTCAGCCAGATGCCGCTCATCTATGCGGTGGCCATCGCCTTCGGGCTGAGCCGGCAGGGGCAAGGGGCGCAGGCCCTGGCCGGCGCGGTCAACTTCCTGCTGCTGAGCTCGGCGCTCGCCACCCTGCAGCCCGGTCTGCATGCGGACATGATCTGCGGCCTGCTGGCGGGCCTGACCACCGCCATGGTCTGCTCCTGGACCCGCAACCTCACCCTCCCCGGCTGGCTGCGACCGCTGCAGGAAGAGCTGCCCGGCCTGCTGCTCTCGGCCCTGGCCAGCCTGCTGCTGGTCGTGCCCCTGGCCCTGCTCTGGCCGCTGCTGGAGCAAGGCATCACCCTGCTCGCCTCCGACCTGCTCACCACGCCGTTTGGCGCCTTCTGCTACGGCGTGCTGAACCGGCTGCTGATCCCCCTCGGCCTTCACCAGGTGCTGGGCAGCCTCATGGGGCTGGGGGAGAGCAACCTGCAGGCGCTCTCCGCCGCCCAGCCGCTGCACGAGGGCTATGTGGCGGGTCTCTATCCGGTCATCATGTTCGGCCTGCCCGGCGCCTGTTTTGCCATCTGGCTCCATCGCCAGCGGATGCGGCGCCTGCCGCAGGGGGGCTTGCTGCTCACCCTGGCGCTCACCTCGGCCCTGGTGGGGATCACCGAACCCATCGAATTCCTGTTCGCCTTCACCGCCCCCTGGCTGTTCCTGGCCCATGCCCTGCTGACCGGGTTGTCGCTGGCCATCTGCAGCGGGCTCGGCATCCAGGTGGGCAGTTACTTCTCCGCCGGGCTGCTGGATCTGGTGCTCAGCTACGACTCAGGTGAACACAGTTTCTGGCTCATTCCCCTCGGCATCCTGTTCTTCGTCATCTATGCCCTGGTCTTCTCCCGGCTGCTTGAGTACGCCCCCCTCAGCCTGCCGAGCAAGCCCATCGCCGAGGAGCTGCCCCAGCTCGCGACCGTGGCCCCCACGGATCCCCAGATGCTGGCCATCCAGTACCTCAAGATGCTGGGAGGCATGGACAACCTGCAGGCCATGAGCGTCTGCCTGACGCGCCTCAGCCTGCGGGTGCGGGAGATGGCGCTGGTGGATCAGTCCCGTCTGGCCAGGCTCGGCTGCCTCTCCTGGATCCAGCTCAACGAGCATCAGCTGGTATTGGTGCTGGGCCCCAACGCCGGTCTCATCGAGGGGCAGATCCGCATGCTGGCAGAGCGACAGTCAGTGCCGCTCGGTCTCGAACCCGGTCAGGCCCCCCTCAGCCAGCACCGCTGATCAGGCGAAGGGCAGCCGCTCGGCGACGAAGTCCATCAGGCTGCGCAGGGCGGGTGCCAGATGCTCGCGGCTCGGGTAGATGAGATAGAAGGGATTGGGGGGTATGGGGTGATCCGGCAGCACCTTCAGCAGGCGCCCCGCCGCCAGATCGTCCCGGCAGACATGATCTGGCAACAGGGCTATCCCCCCTTCGTGGAGCGCCAGCTCCCTCAGCGCCAGCAGGCTGTTGCTGATGCAGGCCCCCTGCGGCCGCCAGCCCCCCTCCAGCAACGGCCATACCGGCAGCGACGTGTGCACCAGGCAGACATGCCCCCCTAGCTCAGTCAGTTGCTGCGGCGTGCCCTGGCTCGCCAGATAACCCGGGGCCGCCACCAGATGGCGCGCCACCTGGCCGATGCGCCGACAGATGAGGCTCGAATCTTTGAGCGGCGCCGCCCGCAGCGCCAGATCGTAGCCCTCCCCCACCAGATCCAGCTGCTCGTCGCTCAAGGTCAGCTCCAGCACCACCTCGGGATAGAGGGCACGAAACTCGGCCATAATCCGGCCAAGCAGCAGGGTGCCGGTCGCCTCGGGGGCGGTGATCCGCACCCGACCCGCAGGGGCCGAGCGCAACCTGGCCATGGCCAGATTGGCGCTTCTCGCCAGGGCCAGCAGGGCCTGGCAATGTTCCACATAGACCTCCCCCTGGGGAGTCAGGCTGAGCCTGCGGGTGGTGCGCTGCAACAGTCGCACCCCGAGCCGTGATTCGAGGCGTGAGATCTTCTGGCTCACCGAGGACTTGGGCATGCCAAGCACCTCGGCCGCCCCGGTAAAACTGCCCTGCTCCACCACGGTGGCGAACAGCCCCATCAACTCCAGTTCGACATTGTTCATATATACAAACAGTCTGTCCCGATTACCCATCTTAATCGAAATAATCAACCAGACTAGACTCGCTGGCAATCCCACTCATAGCGATTTGAAAGGAACTGCCATGAAAGCCATCGCCCTCACCCATTATCTGCCAAGCGATCACCCCTACTGCTTCATCGAGACTGAACTACCGGATCCGACCCCGGGCCCACGGGATCTGCTGGTGAAAGTAACGGCAACCTCGGTCAACCCGGTGGACACCAAGGTACGCGCCCCCAAGGCCAAGGTAGAGAGCAATCCTCGGGTGCTGGGCTGGGATGCCGTGGGGGAAGTGGTGGCCGTGGGCCACGAGGTGACCCTGTTCAAGACGGGGGACAGGGTCTGGTATGCCGGCGACATCAGCCGCCCCGGCAGCAACAGCGCCCTGCAATTGGTGGATGAGCGCATCGCCGCCCTCGCCCCCAAGACCCTGAGCGACCTGGAAGCCGCCGCCCTGCCCCTGACCGCCATCACCGCCTGGGAAACCCTGTTCGAGCGCATCGGCCTCAACCGCGAAAGTACCGGGCGACTGCTTGTCATAGGTGGCGCCGGCGGCGTCGGCTCCATCGCCATCCAGCTGGCACGCCAGCTCACCGGGATGGAGGTGATCGCCACCGCCTCCCGACCTGAAACCCGTGACTGGTGCCTGGCCATGGGCGCCCACCAGGTAGTGAGTCATCACAACCTGCAGGAAGAGCTGGCCGGCCTTGGCATCAGCCAGCTCGATGCCATCTTCTGCACCAATGCCACCGAGCAGCACTGGGCCGCCATGGCGAGCCTCATTCGCCCCTTCGGTCACATCTGCACCATTGCCGAATCCAGCGAGCCCTGGGATCTGGGCCTGCTCAAGGCCAAGAGCGTAACCTTCAGCCAGGAGTTCATGTTTACCCGCTCCCTGTTCCAGACCCCGGACATGATCGAGCAGCACAAGCTGCTCGGCCGGGTCGCCGCCCTGCTGGACCAAGGGGTGCTCAAGAGCACGCTCACTCGCACACTGCCCGAACTGACTCCGACCAGCCTGGCACAGGCCCATAGCGAGCTGGAGGCGGGCCGCATGGTGGGCAAGCTGGTGATCGACATGAGCGGCTTTGCCAACTGAGGTCCATGCAGCCAGGGATCCCCACAGCCATGCGACCTATTCCCTTATAGGTAAAAAATGCACCATCATGGGGTGAAATCACCAGTGACAAGCCCCAAGAGTGCACAGCCCCACGGCCGATCTGTGCCCCTGACGGGCCCTTCCCCCGAAAAAACCATAAAAAGAGGCCATCCCGCCGGGATGGCCCTTAAAACCTGAACGTTGGGGTAACAATCACACACATATCCTTATGCAGGACATGTGGAACTTTGCAGATTGCGTGCCAATGTCTGCTTTTATACGCAAAATGACCGTTTTTCAGCGCACCGGCATAAAAAAAGCCACCCGAAGGTGGCTGAAAAAGATGACGGAACTTCATAGAGCAAAGCATACAGCGGGAACAAGTTGCTTCCCGTCACCCAGTAAGGAATACATTAACCGTGCCAACTTGGCAGAGTTGCCTTCCTTCCCCATCCCATCATGGGCAAACCACGACAGCACAGGCCCATGATGATAGAATCCCGCGGTTTCACATTTATGAAGAGTCGACCCCATGCCCTGGATACAAATTCGAATCAACGCCACCGCCAAGACTGCGGACAAGGTGAGCAACATGCTGCTGGGGCGTGGAGCCCAGGCGGTGACCTTTATGGATGCCCAGGATGTGCCCGTCTACGAGCCACTGCCTGGTGAAACGCCGCTCTGGGGCGAGACCGAGGTGATGGGGCTGTTCGATGCCGAAACCGACCCGGCCCCCACCATCGCCTTCTTCCAGCAGATCTTCGGGGAAGACGTCGGCTACAAGGTTGAGCAGCTGGAGGACAAGGACTGGGTGCGGGAATGGATGGATCACTTCCACCCGATGCAGTTCGGCAAGCGGCTCTGGATCTGCCCGAGCTGGCGCGACGTGCCGAATCCCGATGCGGTCAACGTCATGCTGGATCCGGGCCTGGCCTTCGGTACCGGCACCCACCCCACCACAGCGCTCTGCCTGCAGTGGCTGGATGGGCTGGATCTGGCCGGCAAGACGGTGGTCGACTTCGGTTGTGGCTCCGGCATCCTCGGCATCGCCGCCCTGAAACTCGGCGCCGCCCGGGTCATCGGCATCGACATCGACCCGCAGGCCATCCAGGCCAGCCATGACAACGCCGAACGTAACGGCGTCGCCGGCCAGATCGAACTCTACCTGCCTGCCGACCAACCGCAAGACGTCGAAGCTGACGTGGTGGTGGCCAACATACTGGCCGGCCCGCTGCGCGAGCTGGCGCCGCTCATCGCCGGCCACGGCAAGCCCGGCAGCCTGATGGCGCTCTCCGGCGTGCTGGAGAGCCAGGCCCCGGAGCTGGAGACCATCTACAGCCAGTGGTTCGACATGGACCCGACCGCGGTGAAGGAAGAGTGGTGTCGCCTCTCAGGCCGCAAGCACGGCTGATAGAGACCGTCATCTTGATGCCTGCGGTCACAAAGACGGCTGATAGAAAGCAGCTATTGCGGCGGCAACACTGCGGTCGCAAGCACGGCTGATAGCAACAGGTATCCTCTATACCCAACAAGGGCACCCCAGGGTGCCCTTGTCGTTTCCCGGCGCCAGCTGCGCGCCCTTCTGCCCACTCTGGGGAGAGCCTCACGCTTCTATTGCCCTTGATGGCTTATCCTCTCCTCCTTCACCCCATTGAGGCCTAGCCATGACCGAATACGAAAAGATGATCGCCAGCCAGCCTTACAACTGCATGGCCCAGGAGCTGGATGCGATACGCCGGGAGACGGCGTTCCGCCTATCGCCGCTTCAATCGCGCGGAAGAGGAGCAGCAGCAGTTGGCGCTGCTCAAAGAGATCGTCGGCGAGCTGGCGGAGGGCGCCTTTATCTGCCCGCCCCTCTACTGCACCTATGGCCGCCACATCCACCTTGGCGAGCGCAGCTACATCAATATGGGGGCCACCCTGCTGGACAACGCGCCTATCCGCATCGGCGCCGATGTCATGATAGGGCCGAACGTACAGATCTATACCGCCGCCCACGCGCTGGACGCCGATGAGCGCATCCAGGGGGTAGAAACAGCGCTGCCGGTGACCATAGAGGACAGGGTCTGGATCGGTGGTGGCGCCATCCTGCTGCCGGGGGTCACCATAGGACGGGAGGCCATCGTCGGTGCGGGCGCAGTGGTGACCAGAGACGTCCCTGCCGGAGCGCGGGTGGTGGGCAACCCGGCCCGCATCCTGCCCGCCAGGGCCTAGATGCCAGTGACCGGCAGCTAGGGGCCCACAGACGCCGTGGTGCTGATGCAGAAAACCGCCCATAAAAATAAAGCCCAATGTCATAACGACGCTGGGCTGTAAAAAGGTGCTACGGAATTGCGACTCTCATCGCAGAAAATTAGAAGGGGTCACCTTCTAAACTGGCAGTGGGATAATAACGGGGCGCAAACGTTTTACATAGGGTAATCAACCAGGATTGAGAACAGCCTCTCACTATTCAAAAAATGTCCGGCCAACCCCCTACCCCCCTCTTGGCAAGCCTCCAATTTTGAGTACAGCCCGATGTCGTTCCGGGGGAAATAAAAAAGCCCTGAATATTCAGGGCTCTTGTGCATTATCTTTGACTCAGAAGCGACGTACGAAGTCGGCGATCGGCAACTCCCGCAACTTGCGCGCCTCCAGCATGGGGGTGCCCAGGTAGAGGAAGCCCACCAGTTGATCGTCCGGTGCCAGCCCCAGCCCCTGATTGATCCCCTCGTCGAAGATGAACCAGCCGGAGCGCCAGATGCCGTTGAACCCCTGTGCCTGGGCCGCCATCTGCATCGCCATCAGGGCGCAGCCAGCGGAGAGCTCCTGCTCCAGTTTAGGTACCTTGGGGTGCGCCTGATAGCGGGTCGCGACGGCCACCACCAGGGGCGCTCGCAGGGGCGCCTCACTGCATTTCTTGATGCTATCTTCATCCTCGCCGCGGGTGCGAGCGGCGTCCGCCAGCAGGGTCCCCAGACGCTCACGCCCCTCCCCTTCAAACAGGATGAACTGCCAGGGAGTCAGGGTGCCGTGATCCGGCGCTCGCAGGCCGGCCTTCAAAATATTGTCGAGCACCTCGCCACTCGGGGCCGGGGTGGTCAGACGGCCACAGGAGTGGCGGTTGAGTAACAGGGAGAGGGCATCCATGGTCAGTTCCTTATCAGGAGGCAATGATGGCGCTACCTTAGCACAGCCCGAAGGGGAGCACAGCCAGGGCCGGTCGGCACCACCAATGATAACCCCCTGATAGTCAGGGGGTTATCATCATGCTGTCGGCTCAGGCCAAGGCGCTAGATGACGGACGCCAGCTCGGCTCCCTGGCGGATGGCGCGCTTGGCGTCCAGCTCCGCCGCCACGTCGGCACCGCCTATGATATGCACCGGCTTGCCCGCCGCCTGCAGGCCGGCCTGCAGCTCCCGCAGGGGCTCCTGTCCGGCGCAGATGATCACCTGATCCACCGGCAGGCACTGTCTGGCTTCCCCCACCTGGATGTGCAGCCCTTCATCGTCGATGCGCAGGTACTGCACGCCGGAGAGCATCTGCACCTTGCGGTTCTTCAATACGGTGCGGTGGATCCAGCCTGTGGTCTTGCCGAGGCCATCCCCCACCTTGCTCTCCTTGCGCTGGAGCAGCCAGATCTGGCGCTCGGGAGCGTCGATCACCGGCGTCATCAGACCGCCGCGCTCGCCGAGGCTCTTGTCGATGCCCCACTCCCTGAGCCAGTGATCGCGATGATGATCCGCGCTCCCCTCCGCCTTCTTCTCCACCAGGAACTCGGCCACGTCGAAGCCGATGCCGCCGGCCCCGATCACCGCCACCTTGTCGCCCACCGGCTTGCCATCGCGCAGCACGTCGAGGTAACTCAACACCTTGGGGTGATCGATGCCGGGAATGTTGGGGGTGCGCGGTCGTATGCCGGTGGCGAGGATCACCTCGTCAAAACCACCGCCAAGCAGGCTCTCGGCGCTCTGGCGCTGGCCCAGATAGAGTTCGACGCCGCACTTCTCCAACCGTCTGGCGAAATAGCGCAGGGTCTCGTGAAACTCCTCCTTGCCCGGGATCTGCTTGGCGAAGTTGAACTGGCCGCCTATGGTCGGCGCCTGATCGAACAGGCTCACCTGATGGCCGCGCTCGGCGGCGTAGCAGGCGAACGCCAGCCCGGCCGGCCCGGCCCCCACCACCGCCAGCCTCTTGGGCTGGGGCACCCGGCCGAAATTGAGCTCGGTCTCGAAGCAGGCGCGGGGATTGACCAGGCAGGAGGCGCGTTTTTGCTTGAATACGTGATCCAGGCAGGCCTGGTTGCAGGCGATGCAGGTGTTGATCTCGTCCGCCCGGTTCTCGGCGGCCTTGATGACAAACTCGGGATCCGCCAGGAAGGGGCGCGCCATGGAGACCATGTCCGCCTCCCCCTGCGCCAGGATGCGCTCGGCCACCTCGGGGGTATTGATGCGGTTGGTGGTGATAAGCGGCACTGTGAGGTGCTTTTTCAGCTCGGCGGTCACCCAGCTGAAGGCGCCGCGCGGCACGCTGGTGGCTATGGTGGGGATGCGCGCCTCGTGCCAGCCGATGCCGGTGTTGATGAGGCTCACCCCGGCCTGCTCCAGCGCCTTCCCGAGCGCTATCACCTCCTCTAGGGAGGAGCCCTTCTCCACCAGATCCAGCATGGAGAGGCGGAAGATGATGATGAAGTCGCTGCCGACCCGCTCGCGAATGGCCCGCACGATTTCCAGCGGAAAACGCATGCGGTTTTCGCTGCTGCCACCCCAGCCGTCGCTGCGCTGGTTGGTGCGCTCGCAGATGAACTGGTTGATGAGATAGCCTTCCGACCCCATCACCTCGACACCGTCATAGCCCGCCGCCTTGGCCAGTGCCGCGGTCGAGGCGAAGTCCCGTATGGTGCCACGGATCTGCCGCTCACTCATGGCGCGCGGCTTGAATGGAGAGATGGGAGCCCGGATGGCGCTCGGCGCCAGGCTGAACGGATGATAGGCATAGCGACCGGCATGGAGGATCTGCAGGGCTATCTTGCCCCCCTCCTGATGCACGGCGCCGGTCACCTTCTTGTGCTTGGCGACCTGCCAGGGGAAGCTGAGCTGCGAGCCATGGGGCACCAGGCGCCCCCGCAGGTTGGGGGCGATGCCACCGGTGACGATGAGGGCGACACCGCCGCGGGCGCGCTCGGCATAGAAGGCGGCCAGCTTGTCAAAGCCCCCCTTCTCCTCCTCGAGGCCGGTGTGCATGGAACCCATCAATACCCGGTTCTTGAGCTGGGTAAAGCCGAGATCCAGGGGTGTCAGCAGCGTTGGATACAGGCTCATGACGCACTCCTTTTAGAGGCAGACGCACAAGATGCCGCCAGCACATGGTGACGAAGAAGGGGACTGCGGGGGGTCAGCAACGTCGGGTAGCGGCTCACAGGGCCTCCAGTTAATTTTTTGTTATCAAACTGAGGCTAGAGTAAAGAATCGAAAATCCTTTTTCAAACAAATGTTTGGACATTTTTTCGGCGAACAGCCGTATCCCGAAGCCAGGGGGGGCGATCCCAGCCAAGCGAAAATGGCAATTGGCGGGTCAACTGGTTAATAATGCCCTTCTCTACCCATTAACAGGGCGTTAGCACGGCTATGTCTATTTTCAAAGGTCTGGGGTGGCTGTTTCGCAGCCTCTGGCGTCTGCTCAACTTTACCCGCTTGATGCTGGTCAATCTGCTGTTTCTCATCGTCGTGCTGGTCATCGCCTTCAGCCTCAACCAGAGCGAGACCCCCAGCACCCCCATAGAGGGCGCCCTCACCCTCAATCTCGCCGGCGTACTGGTGGAACAACGCACCCAAACCGATCCGACGGTGCAACTGCTGAGACAGGTGGAGAAAAGCGACGATCAGCCGAGCGAAATCGTGCTCTCCGACCTGTTGTGGGCCATCAAGAGCGCCGGGGATGACGATCGCATCAAGGCACTGGTGCTCAAGCCCCAGGGGCTGCAGGGAGCCAGCCTCTCCAAGCTGCAGGAAGTGGCAAGCGCCATCGACGCATTCAAGGAGAGCGGCAAACCGGTCATCGCCATGGCCGACTACTACAGCCAGGGCGCCTACCTGCTCGCCGCCCACGCAGACCACGTGCTGCTCAACCAGAGCGGCGCCGTGCTGATCGAAGGCTTTGGCGTCTACCAGACCTACTTCAAGTCGGCGCTGGAGAAGCTCAACGTCACCCCCCATGTGTTCAAGGTCGGCACCTACAAATCCTTCGTCGAGCCCTATACCCGGGATGAGATGTCCCCCGAGAGCAAGGAGGCGAACCAGCGCTGGCTGGATCAGCTGTGGCAATCCTATGTCACCGACGTGGCCGAGCAGCGGGAGATAGAGCCGGATGCTGTCGCACCAGACAAGGATCACTTCCTCGAGCTGCTGCGCAAGGCCGGTGGCAATGCCGCCAGCTACGCCCTCGACAACGGCCTGGTGGATCAGCTCGCCACCCGTGACGAGATGACCCAGGCGGTGATCAAGGAGGTGGGCGAGAGCGAGGATCACGGCTGGAAAGGGGTCGGCCTGAAAGAGTATCTGGCCGCCATCCCCGAGCAATATCCCCAGAGCGGCAAGGATGAGGTGGGTCTCATCACCGCCAGCGGCGCCATCATGGACGGGGTGCAACCCGCCGGTACCATAGGCGGCGACAGCCTGGCCGATCTGCTGGCCGAGGCCCGCCGCGATGACCAGGTGAAGGCCGTGGTGCTGCGGGTCGACAGCCCGGGTGGCAGCGCCTTCGCCGCCGAGCAGATCCGCGCCGAGCTGCTGGCCCTGAAGCAGGCTGGCAAGCCGGTGGTCATCTCCATGGGCAGCTACGCCGCCTCCGGTGGCTACTGGATCTCCGCCGATGCGGACAAGATCTTCGCCTCCCCCACCACCCTCACCGGCTCCATCGGGGTGTTCGGCATGTTCGCCACCATCGACAAGGCGCTCTCCCAGTACGGGGTGCACACCGACGGCATCGGCACCACGGACTTCGTGGGGATCGGGCTGACCCGGGCCCTGCCGGAGCACGTCGGTCAGGCCATCCAGCTGAGCGTGGAAGACACCTACCAGCGCTTCGTCGGTCTGGTCGGCAAGGGCCGGGGTCTGAGCCCGGAAGAGGCGGAGAAAGCCGCCGAAGGCCGGGTCTGGACCGGCCTGGATGCCAAGGCGCTGGGGCTGGTGGACGAGTTCGGCAACCTGGACGACGCCCTCAAGGCCGCCGCCGAGCTCGCCAACCTCAAGAGCTGGCAGGTCACCCCCATAGCGCCGGAAGAGTCGGCAAGGGACAAGTTCCTGCGCGAGCTGTTCGACAGCAGCGCCCAGGCGCTGGCCCCGCACCTGCAAAGCTGGCTGCCCGCCGGGTTGGGCAAGGCGCTGGTGGAGATGAACCGCAGCCTGGACCCGCTGACCCGCTTCAATGACCCGCAAGGCACCTACGCCTTCTGCCCGGTCTGCGTGCCCTGATCCGGCAGCGACAATAAAAAAACCGCCGAATGGCGGTTTTTTTATCCTCAGAACCCCATGGCGGTCAGCTCAGCAGACCCGCATCCACCCAGTGCTGCAACTCGGCCAACACCCTCGTCTCGCGCACCGTCCACTGGGGGCAGGGGCCAGCCAGCTGGGTCTTGTTGGTCTGCAGAGCCTCTTCCAGTGCGAACCAGCCCGGGGTGAAACCAAGGCGTATCTCGTAGGGTTGGGGGCGCGGCTCGCTCCACGCCTCCCCCACCTGGCAGAGGTAATAGAAGGAGCGGATGCAGTAGGCGTCGTAGTCGGCCTCGCGGGCGGCGCGAAACTCCCGGGTCTGCCCGAGCAGCAGACCCACGGCCACCAGCTCGGCGCCGCACTCTTCCCGCAGCTCCCGGGCCAGGGCGGTACTGTGGCACTCCCCCGCCTCTATGCCGCCCCCGGGGAACATCAGATCCCCGTTGACGCGAGAGTGCACCAACAGCAGTTCATCCCCGCGCATCACCACGGCCCTGACCGTGGTCCGCTCGAGCACCCGCCCCTCGCAGGGAACCTGACCATGGACGAGGCGGATGTCGAACGCATGGGCCCATTCACGGGCACTGGGTGGTAGCGGGATCATGGGGCCTGGTAGCTCCCTTCCCTGAGGGCGTCGACTATGGTGGCGGCCGCCTGATCCAGCCTCTCCTGCTGCTCCTTGCCGATGGCGTGGTAGATCCCGAGGCGGGTGGACGACACCTCGGGGGTCTCCTGAAACGACTCGCTCACCTTGCCCCACTGATAGGCCAGATCAAATGCTTTCTGCCCCATGTAGAGGGTGCTGAGGGCGGTGAGGATCCGGCTGTTGACCTTGTCCCCTTCCCCGTAGAGGGAGAGTGCATGGTGCATCAAGGCGATGGCCTTCTGGGGCTCGCTCTTGGCATAGATACCCCCCAGGGCCAGCTGCAGCTCCGGCTCCTCGAGGGCGGGGGTACCTTCCAGCGCAAGGAAGCTGGCACGGGCCGCTGGATTGGTGTTGTTGGTCCAATGCCAGAGCAGCAGATAGGGATCCTGGGAACCACGGGTCTGCGCATCCAGCTGCGCCAGCTGAGCGCCGGCGGCCAGCATGCCCTCCACCCTGGGGCTCTTCTGCTCGCGGGCCCGCTTGTATTCGATGTTGGTGGAGTGCTCGGCACACTGCAGATAACGCTCCAGGCCACGCATCAACTCGTACTGGCGTCTGTCCGTGCCCTCCTCCTGGAGGTAGTAGCGGGCACGGATGACATCGCTGCGCTCATGGCGACACCAGCCGTCGTCCACCAGATCCTCACACAGAGTCGGGGATTGGGAGCAGATGTTGTGGATCCTGTCGTCGTCGCAGGCCATCAGCGTCAGACAACAGGCGAGGGGGAGCAGTAACGGACGCTGTGAGAATAGGGTCATGGTTCACATCTGGTTGGTAACAATCGCAACCCGCACTGGCCACCGCCAACTAGCAAACAGGCTACATATCCATTACAATGCGCGCGCCGTATAAGGCCGCGACTGCAGAATAATATAACGAAACCGTCAGCCCTACACTGATCTGCATTCGACGAATGTCAATTTGCCCAGGCAACTTGCTTCAACAACGTGAAATAAAGGATCTGGTTAATGACCCACGAGCACTACTTGCAGGCGTGGCAGGAGAGCCAGGAGCTCGCCGAAGCCATGCAGCCCTTGATTGGTCGCCTCTACCGCCAGCAAGGGATAGAGATCACCCTCTACGGGCGCCCGCTGCAGAACGCCTCCACCATCGACATCCTCAAGGCCCACCGGGTCGTTCGCCGCCACCAGGGCGCCCCCCTCCCCATCCAGCAAAGCTTCCCCCTGCTCCAGGCCATGGTCGCCCTGAACCCGACCGCCGCCGAAGTGGACCTCGGCAAGCTGGCGGTGGGTTACTGGCAGGATCACCAGGATGAAGCCGGCATAGACGACTACCTGCGCGCCAAGCTGGCCCCGGCCCTGAACCGGGCCAGCGTGCCGGCACCGACCGACGTAGTGCTCTACGGCTTTGGCCGCATCGGCCGCCTGCTGGCCCGGCTGCTGATCGAGCGTACCGGCGGCGCCAACTCCCTGCGGCTGCGCGCCATCGTCGTGCGCGGCGGCCGCGAGGGGGATCTGGAGAAGCGGGCCAGCCTGCTGCGCCGCGACTCGGTGCACGGCCCCTTCAACGGCTCCATCGAGGTGGATAGTGAGCGCAGCGCCATCATCGCCAACGGCACCTTCATCCAGGTGATCTACGCCAACAGCCCGGCCGACATCGACTACACCGCCTACGGCATCGACAATGCGCTGATCGTCGACAACACCGGGGTCTGGCGCGACGAGGCAGGCCTGTCCGAGCACCTCAAGGCACGCGGCGCCGCCCGGGTGCTGTTGACCGCTCCCGGCAAGGGGGAGATGAAGAACGTGGTGTTCGGGGTCAACCACGAGGTGATAGGCCCGGATGACAAGATAGTCTCCGCCGCCTCCTGCACCACCAACGCCATCACCCCTGTGCTCAAGGTGATGCAGGACAAGTTCGGCATCCGCCACGGCCACGTGGAGACGGTGCACTCCTACACCAACGACCAGAACCTCATCGACAACTATCACAAGGGCGAGCGCCGCGGTCGCAGCGCGGCCCTCAACATGGTGATGACCAGCACCGGCGCCGCCAAGGCGGTGGCCAAGGCGCTGCCGGAGCTCAAGGGCAAGCTGACCGGCAACGCCATCCGGGTGCCGACCCCCAACGTGTCCCTGGCCATCATCAACCTGAGCCTGGAACAAGCCACCGACAGAGAGAGCCTCAACGCCTATCTGCAGCAGATGGCCCTGAGCTCGGCCCTGCATCGCCAGATCGATTTCAGTGCCAGCACCGAGCTGGTCTCCTCCGACATGGTGGGTTCCCGCTTCGCGGGCATAGTGGACTCCCAGGCCACCATCGCCGAGGGGGATCACTGCGTGCTGTACGTGTGGTATGACAACGAGTTCGGGTACAGTTGTCAGGTAGTACGGGTAATGGAGCAGATGGCCGGCGTAGTCCGTCAGGATCTGCCCGCCTGATCCCTTCATGGCTCAATTTTCAAGGAGAGGCCGAATGTCGTTTCAACAGGTGATAGGGCAGATGCCCAAGGAAGTGTACGAGCGGCTCAAGACCGCGGTCGAGCTCGGCAAATGGCCGGATGGCCAGCCCCTCACCGACGAGCAGAAGGCCACCTCGCTGCAGGCCGTGATGGCCTGGCAGGCGATGCACCTCGAGAATCCCGAGCACATGAACATAGGCCGCGACGGCGAGATCGTGATGAAGAGCAAGAGCGAGCTCAAACGCCAGTATCGCGATGAGGAAGAGATAGTCCGTATCGATCTCAGCCACTGAGCCTGACCCGCCCGCCACAACTAAAGAGGGGAGCCATTATGGCTCCCCTCTTTTTCCACTCTCCCCCATGGTGGGGAGGTCAGAAGCTGTTCACGACCTGTAGCGAGAAGGCGTCAGCAAGGTGAAGAGCAGCGCAGGAACCGGAGCGTATAGATATACGTGAGGATTCCGAGCAGCACATGAGCCTTGATCACGGCTTCGCAGTAAGATCATGGGCAGTTTCTCAGGGCGTCAGCTCGCCGCGCAGGGACTGCTGCATCAGCTCACGGATGCGCGGCGCCGGCAGATCCTGGCTCAACAGGAAGTGCAGCTTGGTGAGCGCAGCCTCGGCGGTCATGTCAAAACCCGAGATGACCCCGGCCCGAGACAGCGCGTTGCCGGTGGCATAGCCCCCCATGTTGACCTTGCCGTGCAGACACTGGCTCAGGTTGACGATGATGACACCCCGGGCCGATGCCTCGGAGAGCAGCGCCAGCATGGCCGGGTTCTGCGGCGCGTTGCCCACCCCGAAGGAGAGCAGGATCAGCGCCCGCACCGGTTGCTGCAGGATGTTGGCGATCACCTCCGCCGAGATGCCGGGATAGAGGGTCACCACGCCGATGGGCTGGGGGGTGATGTCGTGTAGCACCAGCGGTCGCTCGGACGGCACGCCCAGTTCCCCCGCTTCCAGGGAGATGGCGATACCGGCGTTGAGCAGCGGCGGGTAGTTCGGTGAATCGAAGGCGTGGAAGCCGTCCGCGTGCACCTTCTTGCTGCGGTTGCCGCGATAGAGCTGATTGTTGAAAAACAGCGTCACCTCGTGGATCGGGTAGTTGGCCGCGATGTAGAGGGCGTTGAGCAGGTTCTGCTGGCCGTCGGAGCGCAGCTCGGCGAGCGGGATCTGGGAGCCGGTGATGATGACCGGCTTGTGCAGCTCCTCCAGCATGAAGGAGAGCGCAGACGCGGTGAACGACATGGTGTCGGTGCCGTGCAGGATCACGAAGCCGTCGTACTGCTCGTAGTTGTCACGAATGTCCTCGGCGATGCGCTGCCAGTCCGCCGGGGTCATGTCGGAGGAGTCGATGAGGGGGGCATATTCGTGAATATGATAATCCGGCATCTCGGGCCGGTGGAACTCGGGCATCCGCGCCAGACAATCTTCCATGAAACCCGCCATCGGCACATAACCGTGGTCGGAACGCTGCATCCCTATGGTGCCGCCCGTGTAGGCGATATAGATAGACTTCTTCACACCCTCTCCTCTCTCTGGACTGACAACCGGCAGACATTTAAAGGCTTAGCCGGTTCCTTCACTTCCTATTCCGGTGCCGCTCATGGGCGGGAAACTGGCGAATTATAGAGACTGCCGCTGCAAATGACAGCAGTCATTGTTGCGGGTCGAAGCACGCCCAGCGCACAGTGTTAAATGCTAGGTTGATGCACTGTTTTGAGCATTAATATGATGAACATGGATATAAACGGTGATTTTTGCTACTATCCGGCGAATTTTTCATAAATGTCATCTGGATGCCTGATGAAATCGGGCTCGCATCGATCCCATTTTTGCCTGGGACTGGGCCCGTGGCCCCCTCTTGAACTGGCGCCTGCGCCACACTGTTTCATCCCGGCTGAATCTGTGCGTCTTTCTCGCCAAAGACACAGCCGATCAACATGGGAGTACCGCATGATACAACTTGATTCCTACGCCACCCTGGTCGCCGCCACCCTGGTGCTGCTGCTTGGCCGCCTGCTGGTCAACCGGATTGGCCCCCTGCGCACCTTCAACATCCCCAAACCGGTGGCAGGCGGCCTGGTGGTCGCCCTGGTGCTGCTGCTGCTGCGCTCCACCATGCAGCTTGAACTGCAATTTGACACCACACTGCAAACCCCGCTGATGCTGGCCTTCTTCGCCTCCATCGGCCTCTCCGCTGATCTGGGCAGCCTCAAGCGCGGCGGCAAGGCGGTGATCACCTTCCTGCTGGTGGTCACCGGCCTGCTGCTGGTGCAAAACAGCCTGGGGGTCGGTCTGGCCACCCTGCTGGGTCTGGACCCGCACATGGGGCTGCTGGCCGGCTCCATCACCCTCTCCGGCGGCCACGGCACCGGCGCGGCCTGGGGCTCCATCTTCACCGAGAAGTACGGTGTGCAATCCGCCGCCGAGCTCGCCATCGCCTGCGCCACCTTCGGTCTGGTGCTGGGGGGACTGATCGGCGGTCCTGTCGCCCGCTACCTGGTGAAGAAGGTGCAGGTGCCCGGCGAGGAGCACAACCGGGACGGCGCCCCCCAAGGCTTCGAGATGCCGGACATGGAGCGACCGCTGACCACCTTCAGCGTGATCGAGACCCTGGCCCTCATTGCCATCAGCCTGAAGGGGGGCGAGATGCTCTCTCTCTACCTCAAGGGCAGCGCCCTGGAGCTCCCGGTCTTCGTCTGCGTGCTGTTCGTCGGCGTGCTGCTGCGCAACCTGCTGACCCTGCTGAACTGGCACGAGGTGAGTGATCGGGAAGTCTCCCTGCTCGGCAACGTCAGCCTGTCGCTCTTCCTCGCCATGGCGCTGATGAGCCTGAAGCTGTGGGATCTCGCCAGCCTGGCCCTGCCCATCTTCATTCTGCTGGCCGCCCAGACGGTGGCGATGGCGCTCTACGCCATCTTCGTCACCTTCAGGGTCATGGGCCGCAACTATGACGCGGCCGTGCTGGCGGCGGGCCACTGCGGCTTCGGTCTGGGGGCCACTCCCACCGCCATCGCCAACATGCAGGCCATCACCCAGCGCTTCGGCCCCTCCCACCTGGCGTTTCTGGTGGTGCCCATGGTGGGTGCCTTCTTCATCGACATCATCAATGCCGTGGTGATCAAGCTGTTCCTGGCCCTGCCCTTCCTGTAACTCCCGTCCTCTCAGACGTAATATGCGCAAGAACCCTCAGCCCGGAGGATTCTGGTGACCAAAGCCCCCTCTTTTTGCAAAGAGGGGGCTTTTTGCTCAATAGGAGTCAGACAGCGACCGCATTGATCACCTTCCACTACTATTGGCATACGACGTAGTCAATGCGAGGTGGTGCGGTGAGACTCAATAGTCTGCGCAATAAAGTGTCTCTCTATCTTCTGCTGCTGATCTCATGCGCAGCAGCCATCAGTTATGGCGTCAGCACGGCTGTACTCTCTGCCAATACCCGGATTTTAAACGAGCATAATCAGCAAGCAGCCCTGGATCGTGCACAGCAGTACATTGAATCCATGCAGAAAAGCCTCATGGTCAGCACACGGGACTATGCCGAATGGCGAGACTCCATTCGCTTCATCAATGGCAGCTTGCCCACTTATCTCGACGAGAACTTCAACTGTAGTGGTCTAATCATCCCGGACACCATTTTAGGTGGTACAGTCGCCACCATGACTTGAGGTGTTCAATGACAAGATTACGTCGCTCATTTACTGCTGAATTCAAACTC